>CALFNI010000063.1 GCA_937902695.1 uncultured Rhodanobacteraceae bacterium | reverse complement strand
AACGCCTCGACGCTTGTTTCGCGGTAGTCGACCTTGAGGCCGCTTTCGAAGAGATGCAGGCGCGCGACATCGAGCACGGCCGGCGCGAGGTCGATCGCGGTGACGTTCGCGCCGGCGCGCGCGAGCGCTTCGCTGAGGAGACCGCCGCCGCAGCCGACGTCGAGCGCGCGCGCGCCCTTGAGGCTGACGCGCCCGGCGACATAGCCGAGCCGCACCGGATTCAAGTCGTGCAGCGGACGCGATTCGCCGTCCGGATCCCACCAGCGCGCAGCGAGGCGATCGAACTTCGCCGTTTCCGCAGGATCGACATTGACGCCGGGATTCATTCCTTCACCGTGCCGAGCACGAGCTGCAGGCCTTGCCAGTCCTTGTCCTCGTGCGTCTCGTAGCTGATCGGCAGCGAGGCTTCGTCGCGCTTGATCGTGTCGAGCGCCGCCTCGATCTTGTAGCGGTCGTTCGCGTAGTAGATCCACACGCGATGCTCGTTGTCGCTGAAGCCGGCGACCTCGGTCGCGGCCTCCGGATTTTCGATTTCCTGGTCGAGCATCGTGTCGAGATCGGCTGCGCGCTCGGTTTCCTCGCGCGATACGTTGCCCTTCGCGTCGTGCCCGAAGCGCCAGGTGATCTCGACGCACCACGGATGCGCGGCCTTGTAGTCGACGTCCGGCATCGTGTCGCGCCAGCGCACCGTCACCGGATGGCCGTTCTTCTCGCCCTCACCGACGACCCAGACGGCATAGGGCTTGTGCGCTTTCTCGGCCGCCGACGCGGTCGCGGCGCCGGCGGCCAGCGTGATCGCCGCGCAGATGCCGAGCAGAAATCCGGTTGAACACGATGAAGTGCCCATCTCAAGCTCCTGCAATGCGATCGCGCCAACGGCGCGCCTTCTCGCGCAGCTCGTCGCAATCGAGGTCGACCGGCTCACGGTCGCGGAGCCTGCGCTGGCCCGCGATCCAGACATCGCTGACCTGCTGCCGCCCCGTCGCGTAGACGAGCTGCGAAATCACGTTGTACATCGGTTCGGTCTCGATCGCATCCATCCGCACGGCGGCAAGGTCGGCCTGCTTGCCGGGCTCGATCGAGCCGATGCGCTCGTCCCAGCCGAGCGCCTTCGCGCCGTTCAGCGTCGCGGCGCGAAGCGTCGCGGCGGCGTCGAACGCGCTCGCATCGCCGGCAACCGCCTTGGCGAGGAGCGCCGCGGTGCGCATCTCGCCGAACATGTCGAGATCGTTGTTGCTCGCGCAGCCATCCGTGCCGAAGGCGACGTTGACGCCGGCGCGGCGGAGCTTCTCGGCCGGGCAGAACCCTGAAGCGAGCTTGAGATTCGATTCGGCGCAATGCGCGACCGACACGCCGTTCTCCGCGCAGGCGGCGATTTCGGCGTCGGTGAGCTGCGTCATGTGCACCGCGATCAGGTGATCGTTGACGAGCCCGAGCGACTGCATGCGCGCGAACGGGCGCGCGCCGTGCTCGCGTCTGGCGTCTTCGACTTCCTGCGCCGTCTCATGCAGGTGAAGGTGCACCGGGATGTCGAGCTGGTCGGCGAGCAGGCGGATGCGCTCGAAGCTCGCGTCGGCCACCGTGTACGGCGCGTGCGGCCCAAGACTCGTGCCGACCAGCGGCTCGCCGCGGAACTCGTCGTGCACGGCAAGGCCCTTGTCGAAATACTCGTCGCGGCTCTTCGCCCAGGCGCTCGGAAACTCGATGATCGGCAGTGCCACCATCGCGCGGAAGCCGAGCCGGCGATAGGTCGCGGCCTGCACGTCCGGAAAGAAATAGTTCTCGTTGCAGCACGTCGTGCCGCCGCGCAGCATCTCGGCGACCGCAAGCTCGACGCCGTCGCGCACGAACTCGGGGCCGATCGCCCTGGCTTCGGCGGGCCAGATGTGCTCGTGGAGCCAGCGCATCAGCGGGAGATCGTCCGCGAGGCCGCGCATCAGCGTCATCGGATTGTGCGTGTGCGCGTTGACCAAGCCCGGAATCAGCGCGTGCGCGGCAAGCTCGATGCGCTCGCGCGGCGCGAAGCGCGTGCGCGCGTCGGCGATCGGCAGGATGGCTTCGATGCGGTCGCCGGCGATGGCGACCGCATGGTTTTCGAGGACGACGCCGTGCGGCTGGACCGGCACGACCCAGCGGGCTTCGATGAGCGTGTCTATCGTGGTCGTTGTTCCCGACGCCATCCGCAGTCCTGGTCATTCCCGCGAAAGCGGGAATCTAGCGCCTTTGTGCGTCACGAAACTAGCGAAGGCGCCGGGTCCCCGCTTTCGCGGGGGCGACGAACGGTGGCGCGAGCGCGCCCATCCGTCACTTGAC
>CALFNI010000062.1 GCA_937902695.1 uncultured Rhodanobacteraceae bacterium | reverse complement strand
TCGGGAGGGGGCCGGTTTCGTTCCACGACTGGTCCGAGCTCCGCAGGCTCGGTTTCAGATCCCAGTGCGGTTCGGCGAGCTGAGCGAGCGCGGCCGCTTGCGGCAGGAGCGTCGTCAGCAGGAAGCCTTTCGTGATCGCGTGCGGCGGATACTTCGCGAGCGCGACGCCGCTCGGATCGCCGAGCCCGAACGCGCTGCCGGTCGCGTCGACGACCGTGCCGGGCAGCACGCGGATCGATAGCGCCTTCGCGAGCGCATCGAGGCCCGCGTTCTCGTCGGGCTCGGTGAGCCAGAGCAGGTTGCCGCCGCGATCGACGTAATCGACGAGCTCGCGCGCGACCGCCGGCGCGAGCGCGACGCGCGGATTCGCGACGACAAGGAGATCAGTGTTCTCCGGCACGGTTCCGGTGTTGGCGAGCGGCAGCGGCACGGCGCGCAAGCCGCGCTCGGCCAGGCCGGCGACGAACGTGCCGAGATCGGCATTCGCCTTGCCGAGCGGCTGGCGCTCGCCTTCGCCTTCGAGGAACGCGACGATGCGCTCGCGCGTTCGCGAAAGGCGCAGCAACGCGTTCGAGAACTCGGTTTCGCTGAGCACCTTGAGGCGCTCGCTGCGATCCCTGTAGCGGAGCTCGAACTCGCCGTCGACGCTGACGCCCGCGGCACGCATCGCCTGCGGATCCGCATCGGGATCAACGAAGCGCAGCGAAATGTCGGGTTTCGCGCGGCGGTAGCGATCGACGAAGTCCGCGATGATCGCGCGCAGCCCGCCCTGCGTGCTGGCGTAGCTGACGACCTCGACCGGCGCATCGAGCGTCTTCAGCAGCGCGACCGACGCGGGGCTCAGGCTGGCGCCGTTCGCATGGCTGAGGTCGCGCTCGAAACCGAAACGCGTCGACAGGAACGCGACGAGCACGGCCGCGGTCAGCACGAGCGCGCCGTGGATCGCCGCGGCGAATCGCTCGGGCATCAGTCGGCCTCGCTGCGCAGGCGATCGAGGCGTTTCGCGGCGAACGCGAGCGCGACGACGGCGACGATGACGAAGTAGACGATGTCGATACTCGACACGAGGCCGCGGAAGAACGGCTCGATGTGCGTCGGCAGCGCGATGTAGTTGATGCCGGAACTGTCGACGCCCTTGAGGCGCGCGCCGGCGTCGACGATCGCGAGAAGGCTCGTGATCGCGAATGCGGCCGCGGCTGCGAGCGCAGGCTGCGCCGTCCACGCCGAGCAGAGGATGCCGATCGCGGTCAGCGCAGCGGCGAACATGACGAGCCCGATCAGCGCCGCCGCGAGCCGGCCGACATCGAGCGACGTGCCGAATGCGAGCGCGAGCGGCATCGCGGCGATCAGCAGGATCAGCACCATAACGAACGCCAGCGCGCCGAAATACTTGCCGAGCACGACGCGCACGTTGCCGACTCCGGCGGCCAGCAGCAGCACGAGAGAGTGCGCGCGGCGTTCGCTCGCTATCGCGCGCATGGTGATCAACGGCACGAGCAGCATCAGCAGGTTCGAGAAGCTCCGCAGCAGCGGGATCGCGACGATGTCGGTCACGCCCGGCGCGTCCTTGAGGCTGCCGAGCTTGGGCGCGAGCTCGAGGAATGCTTCGAGCGCGAGCAGGAACTGCCACGCCATCAGCGCGACGACGATCGCGGCAAGCAGCCACGCGAACGGCTGTGCGGCGAGTCGCCGCCACTCGTGGCGCGCGATCAGGAACGATGCGCTCAAGCGGCCACCGCCGTCGCGCTGCCGGCTGCGATTTCCATGAACGTTTCTTCGAGCGCGGCGTTGCCGGCGCGCAGCTCTTCGAGGCCGAACGCGCGCTCGACGATCGCGGCGGCGAGCATGGATGTGGTCGCGCCGTCGCGGAGGCGAAGCCGCCACGCCGTTCCGCCGGCCGCCGCCGGCGTCGCGTCGGCGACGATCGGGAGTTCCAGCCAGTCGCCGGCATCGATGGATTTCGACGTGCGTACGAAGATGCCAGCGCCCGCCGGATCCGCCAGCCGGCCTTCGTAGCGCAACGCGCCTTCATGCAGGATCGCGACGCGATCGCAGCAGGCGACGACGTCCGGCAGCACATGCGTCGACAGCACGACGGCATGGTCGGCGCCGAGGCTTCGCACGAGCTCGCGCAGGTTCAGCGCCTGCACCGGGTCGAGGCCCGAGGCCGGCTCGTCGAGCACGATCAGCGAGGGCTCGTGCAGGATCGCCTGCGCGAGCCCGACGCGCTGGCGGAACCCTTTCGAGAGCGCGCCGATCAGGCGCCGGCGCACGTCGCCGAGGCCGCAGCGGTCGATCGCGCGCGCGACGGCCGCCTCGGCTTCGCCTGCGAGCCCGTGCAGGCGCGCGCAGAACGCGAGGAACTCGGTGACCGAAAGCTCGATATGGAGCGGCGGCACTTCCGGCAGATAGCCGATCTCGCGCCGCGCGAGCCCGGGCGCCTCGGCGAGGTCCTCGCCGTCGACCAGGACCCGTCCGACGCTCGGCGCCAGCACGCCCGCGATCATGCGCAGCGTCGTCGATTTGCCCGCGCCGTTGACGCCGAGGAGGCCGAGCACCTCGCCCCGGGCCAGCACGAGGTCGACATCGCGGACGACGCGGCGGCCGGCGAGGTCGCGGCTGACGCTCGCGAGGGCGAGCACGGGAGAGGCGGTCATGGGCCCGATTGTTCAGGCCGGGCCGGCGGACGGCAAGCGGCCGCAGGGGAGCCGGCGCTCGGGAAAACCGTCGGCGCATGTCTCAAAGGTTGACGAAATGCCATGGAACCCCCATCCACCGTGGCGTATAGTCGTCCGCGCTCCTTTCCGTTCTCCTTCCGGTGCTTACGTTCATGCTCGATACCCTGCTCGCCTACGCTGCGCGCGGTCTGACCCAAGCGTCCTGGGGCACCTGGATCGCCTACACGCTCGTCGTCACCCAGCTCACGATCTTTTCGGTGACGCTGTACCTGCATCGCAGCCAGACGCATCGCGGCGTCGACTTCCATCCGGTCATCGCGCACTTCTTCCGGTTCTGGTCGTGGCTCTCGACCGGCATGGTCACGAAGGAATGGGTTGCAATCCATCGCAAGCACCACGCCAAGGTCGAGACCGAGGAAGATCCGCACAGCCCGCAGATCTACGGCATCCGCAAGGTCTTCTGGGAAGGCGTCGAGTTGTACCGCGACGCGTCGACGAATGCGGGCGACATGGAGAAGTACGGCCGCGGCACGCCGGACGACTGGATCGAGCGCCACGTCTACAGCGCGTCGCCGTATGCCGGCCCGACGCTGATGCTGCTCATCGACCTTGCGCTCTTCGGCGCGGTCGGCGGCGTGATCTGGGCGCTGCAGATGATCTGGATCCCGTTCTGGGCCGCGGGCTTCGTGAACGGCATCGGCCACTGGTGGGGCTACCGCAATTTCGAGTCGGCGGATACGTCGACGAACGTGTCGCCGTGGGGCTTCTGGATCGGCGGCGAAGAGCTCCACAACAACCACCATGCCTTCCCGAGCTCGGCGAAGTTCGCGCTGCGCAAGTGGGAGTTCGACATCGGCTGGGCGGCGATCCGCCTGTTCGAGACGTTGCGCCTCGCGACCGTGCTGCGCGTCGCGCCGTCGCTCGACCTGCGCCCCAACGTGCACCTGCCCGACGCCGACACCGTAAGGGCCGTGCTCGCGCATCGCTTCCACGTCATGAGCGACTACTTCCGCGGCGTCATCGTGCCGACGATGCGCGATGAGGCCGCCCACGCCGGCGCCGGCATCAAGGCGTTGCCGCGCAAGCTGCGCAACGCGCTCGGCAACGGCGGACGCTGGCTCGATGCGGCGTCGCGCGAGCGCCTGAACGCATTCACCGAGACGCATCCGCAGCTGCGCACCGTGTGCGAGTTCCGCGCGCGTCTGGCAGCGCTCACCGAACGCAACGGCCGCAACGGCGATGCGCTGCTCGACAGCCTCAAGCAGTGGTGCCACGAAGCCGAAGCGACCGGCATCCGCACGCTCGCGGAGTTCGCGGCGCGGCTGAAGGGCTACAAGCTCGTCGGCGATCAGGCCTGACGCGCTCGTCACAGACGCAGAAAAGCCCGCTCGATGCGGGCTTTTTTGTGGGCGACGTCCGGGGCAGTCGCTCTCGAATCCGTCCGCGAACACGTCCTCGACGACCGACGCCTGCGCGAAGTCGTCGAACGTATTGGTCCCGGCGAGGCCGAACGGTCCGAACGTCTTCGCGCACGGCGTCGCGATGTCCTCACCTAGCGCAAGGCGTGGGCTTCGCCCGCGTTTCCACTCTTGCATGATCATAAACGCAAAACCCGCCGTGACGGCGGGTTTTGCATTGCAAGGAAGGCCGCGCTCGCGCGGCGGCGACGATCGCTTACTTGATCTTGCCTTCCTTGTAGATGACGTGCTTGCGCACGACCGGGTCGTACTTCTTCACTTCCATCTTGTCCGGCGTGTTCTTCTTGTTCTTGTCGGTCGTGTAGAAGTGGCCGGTGCCGGCCGACGACGTGAGGCGGATTTTGTCGCGCTTGGATGCCATGTTCGCTTGCTCCTCAGACCTTTTCGCCGCGACCGCGAAGGTCGGCGAGGACGACTTCGATGCCCTTCTTGTCGATCGTGCGCAAGCCGTGGCTCGACACGCGAAGGCTGATCCAGCGGTTCTCGCTGGGCACCCAGAAGCGGCGCTCGTGCAGGTTCGGCAGCCAGCGGCGCTTGGTCTTGTTGTTGGCGTGGGAAACGTTGTTGCCGGAAAGCGCTTTCTTCCCGGTGACTTGGCAGACTCTGGACATGCGAACCTCGTGAATCTTCGGACCATCCTTGGCCAGGATGGCGGCGGCCCAGCGGCGACGACGCGCCACGCGGTGCTGGAAGGGCTTGGCCGGACGACGCGGGCGGACCGTGTACCGCGATCCACGTGGCCCCGGAACGGGGCTGGACCGGCTGAGCGAGCCGAGCTTTATAGCGGAATCAGGGTGTTATGGTCAAGCCGGCAATGCAGGCTTGCGGGCCGCCTAGAGCTCCTCGACGGCCGTCCTCTTGGAGCGCCTGATCAGCCAGCCGACGCCGCGAAGGTCCGCGATGCCGACCAGCGCGCGACCGAGATTGTTGTATTTCGAGACGCCCATGCCGCGCGGACGGTGGTTCACCGGCACGCTCTTCACCTGCCAGCCGGCGCGCTGCATCAGCGCCGGCAGATAGCGATGCATGTGGTCGAAATACGGCAGATCGAGAAATGCCGCGCGCTCGAAGAGCTTGATGCCGCAGCCGGTATCGGGCGTGTCGTCGCGCAGCAGGCGGCGGCGGATCGCGTTGGCGAAGCGCGAGCCGAAGCGCTTGCTCGCGCTGTCCTGGCGGTTGACGCGCCAGCCGGCGAACAGCCTGATCGCCTCGGGCGATTCGGCGCGCATCGCGATCAGCTTCGGAATGTCGGCCGGATCGTTCTGGCCGTCGCCGTCGAGCGTCGCGATCCAAGCGCCGCGCGCGGCCTTGACGCCGTTCCGGATCGCCGTGCTCTGCCCGCTCTGCGAGACATGATGGACGACGCGCAGCTCCGGATACGCCGCCTTGGCCTGCTTCAGCACGGCCAGCGAATCGTCCTTGCTCGCATCGTCGACATAGACGATCTCGAAATCGGCGCGGCCGCGAAGCGCGGCGGCGATTTCGGCGAGCAGCGGCGGAATGTTGTCGCGCTCGTTGAAGACGGGCACGACGACCGAAATGTCGGGCATGACGACGGCACGGCGATGCGGGGGCGCGGATTATCGCCGAAATCGCCCGGCTTTCGCGGAGCCCGCTTCTATCGGCTGCCGGCGGCGGTCTGCGCGGGACCCTGCAGCGCGTCGCGCCACGCGTGCTCGAGCCCGTCGAAGGGCGCCGTGTTCGCGGCGACCATGACCAGCGTGCCGTCCGCGATCGGCACTTCGCGGCCGCGAAGGCCGTCGCGCTCGAAGTTGGTGACGCCGGGCGCCCGATACCGCGTGATGTACAGCACGCTGACCGCCTCGTTGTCGCGCGGCATCACCATGTGCACGCTCTTGTACGAGCCGACCGGGCACTTCTGCACATAGCTGACGTCGGGCGGCACCGACGCGAGCGTGACGCCGCGATCGGCGAACGCGTGCGCCACGTCGGCCGACGGCACCGGCGCGCGCAATTCGAGCGCCGGCCGTTCCTCGCCGTTGACGTGCGCGACGACGAGATCGGGCAACGACTGGCCGACGACGCCCTGCCGGCGCGCGATGCCGACGGCGACGACGAGTGTCGCCGCTGCCGCGAGCGCGATCCATCCGTAGCGCATGCCGCGCCCGCTGGCGCGTTGCCGTTCGGCGGTCAGCTGCGCGAGCAGCACGCGATCGGCGAAGCCTTCGGGAACGCCTATCGCGAGCGCCTGCGCGATGCGCGCGTCGAATGCCTGCGCGCGCCCGTACGCATCGCGGCAGCCGGGGCAGGCGTCGAGGTGCGCGCGCGCGGCCGGATCCGCGAGGCGCGGATCGGTGCCGAGCTGGCGCCTGAGCTCAAGGCAGTCCATAAAGCTCCGCCTCGCGCGGCTCGCCCTCGAGCATCGCCTTCAGTTTCTGCCGCGCGCGGAACACCTGCGTCATGACCGCGGCTTCGGTGATGCCGAGCTGCGAGGCAATCTCCTCGCACGAGAATCCGCCGAGCACCTGCAGCACGAGCGGCTCGCGGTATTTCGGCTCGAGCTTGCCGATCGCCGCGCGCATGACCGCGTCCTCGCCCGTGCGCTCGGGCCCGGGGCCCGTGTCGGAGAGATCGAGGTCTGCAAGGTCGGTGGTCGGCATCGGCTTTCGTTCGAACAGGCGTGCGTGCTCGCGGCGGAGGATCGTCGTGAGCCACGCCTTGGCGGCGACCGTCTCCCGGAGCGAATCCAGGGAGCGCCAGGCGCGCAGGAACGTCTCCTGCACGAGGTCCTGCGCCAGGGCGCCCTCGCCACAGAGCCAGTACGCGTACCGGTAAAGCTCGCCCGAATGCGCGCGCACGAGCGCCTCGAACTGCTGCTGGCGGGTGCTCACAGCAGTCGAGGACCGGGGTTCGACGCCCTGGCTTGCATTCGGCGGCATGATTCGGACTTTGCGGCCGCGCGCGGCCGGCTCGTCGACTCCCTGTTCACGCACGGTCGCCATGAACCGGCGACCCGTTACGGGTCGAAGCCGTTCGTGAAGACCTCGTCGGCGTTGCTGACATTGACGGTGAACTCGACCGGCACGGGCACCAGCGCGTTCGCCGCATCGTTACTCTGAACGCAGACGTTCGCGTTGTAAACGCCGGGCGCCAGCGTCGTCGCATCGAGCGTGACGTTGACTTGCGTCGGCGGATCGCCGACGACGACGGTGCCGCCGGCCGGATCGACGGCGAGCCACGGAACGACGTCGGGCGAGGCACAATCGGCGCTCGCCGTGTCGGCGGTCCAGTCGAGATCGGCATCGCCGGCATTGCCGATCGAGAGCGGCACCGCGGTCGTCGCGCCTTCGTCGGCGCTGCCGCTGAGCGAGCCCGGGCTGAGATCGAGCGTCGGCGTGCCGTTGCCGACCACCGTGATCGTGCCGTACATGCCGCCGCCGCCGGGAATTCCGTGCACTTCGCACAGGTACGGCACGCTGCCGGCGGTCGGGAACGTCACCGTTGCGGTCCAGGTATTGCTCGCGGGGTCGCCGCTGCCGCCGGCGCCGTCGCCGTCGCAGCCGTTGGCGCAGCGGAATTGCGTCACCGCGCCGGTGTCGGATTCGACGTTGTGGAAGCCCGGATTGGCGGGATCATTGATGAAGGTAACGGTGTCGCCGACGTTGATCTCGAGCGTCGACGGCTCGAAGTGGCGGGTCGGCGAGTTCATCGCGACCACCTGGTGGTCGATGGCGGACGCGGTGACGGCGAACAGCGCAAGCGCGCCTCCCGCGAGTAGGCTGATTCGTTTCATGGCTCCTCCGGTGGGTCGTTTCTGCGCGGCCCTCTTTGCGCAGGTGGAGGAGCATGCGGCGCGGCGTTCAGCGAAACGAGAGTGAAAACCCCCACGCTGCGCTGAATTGCGCAGGATTCGCCACCGCGGCGCAATCAATGGACCCGTTCGAGGATCCCGTCCAGCTCGTCGATGCTGTGGTAGTGGATCACGAGCTTGCCGCGCCCGCTCTTCGCGTGCGCGATGACGACGCGCGTGGCGAGCTTCTCGGCGAGATCGCGTTCGAGGGCGGCGATGTTCGGATCCCGCGCACCCGCCTTCCTAGCCGTGCTTTTCGGCGGCGCCCCGGCTCGGCGCACGGCCTCTTCGAGTGCGCGAACGGACCACTCGTGCTCGGCCGCCTCGAGCGCGAGCGCGGTCGCGCGCGCCTCGGGCAGCGCCGCGAGCGCGCGCGCGTGGCCCATGTCGAGCTTGCGCTCGTCGAGCAGGCGCTTGATCTCGGCCGGAAGCTCGAGCAGCCGCAGCAGGTTCGACACCGCCGCGCGCGAACGGCCGACGGCTTCGGCCGTTTCCTGGTGCGTCAGGTGGAACTCGTCGATCAGGCGCGAGAGCGCCTGCGCTTCCTCGCCGGCG
>CALFNI010000061.1 GCA_937902695.1 uncultured Rhodanobacteraceae bacterium | reverse complement strand
TACGCGGATCTCGGGTTCTTGGTGGGTGAAGTCGTCGACGAGCTGCGCGTCAGCTACCCCGAACGCGAGGTCGTCGCGGAGCTTCACGTGACCGGCTCGGTTCCGCTGGATCACCGACGCATCGCGCCGCTCCTCTCGAATCTCCTCGGCAACGCGCTCGTCCACGGCGCGACGGAACGCCCGATCTTCGTGCGGTGCGTTTCCGACCAGACCGCGTTCGAGCTCAGTGTCACCAACGCCGGCAAGCCGATCCCGCCCGCCGCGATGGCGCACCTGTTCCAGCCGTTCTTCCGGGAAGATGTGCGGGCGAGCCAGCAGGGGCTGGGGCTCGGCCTGTATATCGTCTCGGAAATCGTCAAGGCACACGGCGGGCGGATCACCGTGACGTCCGACGACGACGCCACGCGATTCACCGTGCGGATACCCTCCGACGCCTAGGCTCACGGCCGAGCAATCCACCCAAGTAGCGGGAGTCCGATGTGAATGCGAACGGGAAGGCTGCTCAGGCGCCTGCGGTCATCAAGACGGTTTCCGATCCGCCGAGACCTCTCGGGATCCGGCTCGCGACGATAGCGCGCAGCCTCGTCGTCCTGACCATCATCGCCGTGGCTACGGTCTGTTATTTTGCCCAGGCCGTCATCGCACCGGCGCTGCTCGCGCTGCTGCTTTCGCTGCTCCTGGCGCCGCTCGTGGGGCAGGCCCAGCGACTGCGCGTGCCGCGAGTCGCAGCAAGTGGCCTGGTCGTGCTGATCGGAGTCGCCTTGTGCGTCGCCGCGATCGTCGCGCTGGCGCAGCCGGCGCGCGAATGGGTCACCCAGGCGCCGACGACGATCAAATCCGTGCAGCACCGCCTCAGCTCGTGGCGCGGCCCGATGCAGGAGGCGAAGAAGGCAACGGACACCATCGAGGGACTGACCAAAGAGGATACGCGAGGCCAGCAGGTCGTCGTGCAGGAGCCATCGACGGGACTCGGCAGCGTCCTCAGCAACGCCTCGAAGATCATCGAGGGCATCGCCGTCGTCGTGCTGCTCGTATTCTTTTTCCTGTCGTCGGGCGACAACTTCCTGCGCCGGCTCGTCGAAATCGCGCCGACGCTGACGGAAAAGCGCACGGTTGTCGCCATTGCGCGCGAAATCGAGACCGAAATGTCCCGCTACCTGCTCACGATCACGGCGATCAACTTCGGCCTCGGCTGCGCGACGGCCGTCGCGACGGCCGTGTTGCAGGTTCCGAATCCGTTGCTCTGGGGCGCCCTCGCGTTCGTGCTGAACTTCGCTCCGTACGTCGGCGCGGCGATCACCGGCCTCACGCTGGCCCTGGTCGGATTCTCGACGTTCGACTCGATGCCTCACGCGCTCGCGGTTCCCGGCGCCTTCTTCCTGTTCGCCTTCATCGAAGGCCAGCTCGTGACGCCGACCATCATCGGCCGCCGCCTCGCACTCAACCCCGTCGTCGTTTTCATCTGGCTGCTGGTGTGGGGCGCTCTTTGGGGGATCATCGGTTTGCTGCTCGCCGGGCCTTTGCTGGCGTGCTTTCGCATCGTCTGCCAGCACACCGAAGCGCTGCGTCCGATCTACGTGCTCATCGGCGACGTGCGTCTGGATGAGGAAGCGGCCTAGGACGATCGCACCCTTCGGGATCTCCAACGCTTGACGTCAAACTTTTACGCCCGTAATATCAATTACTATTACAAACGTAAAATAAAGCCATGACGATCAGCGACGCCGAAAGCCTGGTGATGGACGTGCTCTGGGAATCCCAGCCGATGACGGCCGATGACGTCGTGCAGGCCCTCGCGGGGCGCGCCGCGTGGCAGGAGGCCACGATCCGCACGCTGCTCAACCGGCTCCTCAAGAAGAAGGCGATCGCCGCCGAGCGCGACGGCCGGCGCTATCTCTACCGGCCGTTGCTGAAACGAGCCGACTACGTGCACGCCGAAAGCAAGAGCCTCCTCGATCGCCTCTTCGACGGACGCATCGCGCCGATGGTCGCCCACTTCTCCGCCCGCCAGAAGCTCGGCAAGAAGGAGATCGCCGAGCTGAAGCGCCTCATCGAGAAGCTCGATCATGAATGACCTTCTCGCCAGCCTGGTTCTTGCCACGCTCTCGTGCACTGCGGCTATCGCGCTGATCCTTTGCATACGCCGCGCGACGACGCGCCAGTTCGGCGCGGAGGTCACATACATCCTCTGGGCCCTCGTACCGCTGGCGACGCTCGCGACGCTGCTCCCCGCGCGTTCCGTCGTGCGCATCGTGCAGGCGATTCCGCCGTCTGCAGTGGTTGCCGCTTCGACGGTCGGCGAGCTCGGCGCGTCCGTGCCGTCGATGCCGCGGTTCGATGGCGGCACCGGCGTGTCGGCGTGGTGGTGGTGCGGCCTCTGGATCGCCGGCATGGCGGCGTCGCTTCTGCTGTTTCTGCTGCAGCAGCGGCGGTTCGTGCAGAGGCTCGGCCGAATCGATCGCATACCGGGCGACCTCCACCGTGCGCAAAGCACCCAAGGCTGCCCGGCACTCGTCGGCGTATGGCGGCCGCGCATCGTCGTTCCGGCAGATTTCGAAACGCGCTACAACGGGGCGGAGCGCGAGCTGATCCTCGCCCACGAGCGCCATCACCTCGCGCGCGGCGATGCGCTCGTCAACGCGCTCGCAACCGTTCTGCGCAGTGTGTTCTGGTTCAACCCGCTGGTGCATTTCGCGACCGCGCGTTTCATGGCCGATCAGGAGCTCGCCTGCGACGCCGCCGTGATGGCGCATTTTCCGGCGGCATCCCGCCGCTATGCGAACGCGATGCTGAAGGCGCAGTCCGGCGACCATCACGCGGCGCTCGCGTGCCAGTGGACTCCGCGCAATCTGCTCGTCGAGCGGATCGCACGGCTCGCGTCTCCCGCGATCGATCGATCGCGCCGATGGCTCGGCAATACCGCCGCCGTCGCGCTGATCGTCGCGGGCAGCGTCGCCGCGTGGGCGTCGCAGCCCGTTCAGACCGAGGTGCGGTACGAGCGCGCGACGCTTGCGAGCGCACCTGTCGCAGCCGGGACCGACGCCACGTCCAGCTCTTTGCCGGTCGTCGACGTGGCGAGTAGCACGCCAACCAGCGAGCAGCCTCCAGCGACAACCCGACGCAAGACGCTCCGGAAAAACGCGCTGCCTCCGCACGACGTCGCGCCGCCGAGCGAGGCAGCGAAAGCGCAACGCAACCCGACGCATCCCGCCGCGATGGCGTCGGATGCGCAGCGCGAAACCACGATGGAGACATCGCCGGCGTCGCCCTCTCCGATCGAGCCGACCGCCATAGGCGATCGCTTGCCACGCGAGCTCTCGTCCTACCGCCGCGATCATGCGCCGAGCTACCCGGCAGCGGCAGCGCGCGCTCACATCGAAGGGAAGGTCGTGCTGGACGTCGCCGTCGACGAGCACGGCAATCCAACCGGTGCGCGTGTCGAAAGCCTCGAACCTCCGTCGGCCACCGAGCTCGCGAGCGCAAGCCTTGCCGCCGTGACCGAGTGGCGCTTCGAACCGGCGCAACGCAATGGCCGCGCCGTCGCGGGCCGCATCGCCGTGCCGTTTGTTTTCGGCTTGAACGGCCCGAGCGCCTACGCCGCGCCCGAAACGCATCGCCAGGCGAGTTATCGCACCGTGAGCCCGGGCGCATATCCGGACGATCTCGCCGGCGCCGAAGGTGTCGTCTATGTACGCATCCGCATCGAGGACGACGGCAGCGTCTCGTCGAGCGAGATCGACCGCGTCGATCCGCCGTCGGCGACGCGCCTCGGCGCGTCGGCCCTATCGTCGCTGCGCACGTGGACGTTCAATCCCGCGCGCGAGCGCGGCAAGGCGATCGCGAGCACGGCGATCGTGCCGATCGTCTTCGGCACGGAGTCGCGCCCGAATCCCGATGTCGCCCGCATCCGCAACAGCCTCGATCCGATCCGCATCACGCCGAAGCGGAGTTAGGTTCTCCGCGCTCGCGCCGTGCGCGCGGCGCCATTCCGCTCGTTCGCAAACCGGAGATCGTCGATGTCCAGACGCTGTGTCACGCGCGCTTTCGGCGTGCTGTTACTGCTCGCCGTGTTCGTCCATGCGGCGGTCTGCGTTGCCGCGGAAAGCGAGCCGGCGCTGACGCGCCTGGCGCAGACACTGCTCGCCGATTCGACCGACGCCGCTGGCCCTGGAACCGTGATCCTCGTCGCGCGCGGCGACGACGTCCTCTTCCGCGGCGCGCGCGGCAACGCGGAGATCGAGCTCGGTGTTCCGCTCTCGCCCGATGACGTCTTCCGCATCGGCTCGAACACGAAGCAGTTCACCGCGGCGGCGATCCTGAAGCTCGTCGGGCAGCGCCGCATCGCGATCGGCGATCCGCTCAGCCGGTTCCTGCCGGACTACCCGAACGGCGCGCACATCACCGTCGAGGAGTTGCTGCGTCACACGTCGGGCATCAGGGACTATACCGAAATCGACGGCTATTTCGACGCGGCGATCCGCCAGGATCTCGTCACGCAAAAGCTCATCGACGTGTTCAAGGATCTGCCGGTCGATTTTCCGCCCGGCGCCGACTGGAAATATTCGAGCTCGGGCTACGTGCTGCTCGGCGCGATCCTCGAGCGCGTCACGGGCAAGCCGTGGCACGTCGCCATGCACGAGCTTCTGCTGGCGCCGCTCGCGCTCGGTCACACCGGTTACGACGACGGCACGACGCTGATCGCGCGCCGCGCGTTGGGCTACAGCGTCGATGCCGCCGGCGGCACGATCAACGCGCCCTACATCAGCATGACCCAGGCCGCCGCCGCCGGCGGGCTCGTCTCGTCCGCCGACGACCTGTTGCGCTGGATGCGCGCGCTCCATGCCGGCAAGGTGCTGCAACCGGACACCTACCGGCTCATGACGACGGTCGTGCCGACGAGATCGGGGCGGCCGACCGACTATGCGTGCGGCCTCGCGACGCTGCGCATACGCGGCGAGCCTGCGTTCGAGCATGTCGGCCGCGATCCGGGCTACATGTCGGAAACCCTTTATGTCGCGAAACCCGCGATCAGCGTCGTCGTGCTGATGAACACGGACCGCCCGCGCGCCGATGTCACCGTCATGGCCGCCCGACTTGCCGCCGTCGCGATGGGCCGACCCTATCCCGAGCGCCACGCGACGGCGTTGACACGATCGGAGATGCAGGCGCTCGCCGGCCTCTACCAGCGCGGCGCCGGTCAGCGGACGATCGTCGCTCGCGACGGCCGGCTCTACACGAAGCGCGACGGCGGAAGCGAGCACGTGCTCAACGCCGCATCGGCGAACGAGCTCTATTTCGACGAAGTGCTCGACTATTTCACCGTGACGCGGGATGCGTCCGGCAAGGTCGTCGCGCTCGAGGAGTTTTCGAACGGCGAGACGCCGCCGCTGCACCTGCCGAAGCGGAGCAACGGGCCCTGAGCCGACGATGGCCGCGGGCGCTGCGGGCGGACGCATGTCCGCCCGCCTCGCCTCGATCGACCGGCTAGCTGAAGTCCGCCTCGTACACCTGGCGCACTTCGCAATCGAGCTCCCAGCCGTCCGCAACGTGCAGCTCGACGAAGCGCTCGGTCAGCGCGATCGCCTCTTCGAGCGACTGCGCGTCCAGCATCGCGTAACCGCCGACGACTTCCTTGGCTTCGGCGAACGGCCCGTCGACCACGCTGATCCTGCCGGCGCGAAGGCGCACGCGCTTGCCGCTCGACGTCGGCGCGAGGCCTGCCGTGTCGAGCAGCTTGCCGTCGCGTTTCATGGCGGTCATGAGCTTGCCCATCTCGCTCATCATCCGCTCGCTCGGCTGCTTGCCGGTGTTCTCCTGGACTCGGATCAGGGAAAGAAATCGCATGCAGGGTCTCCTCGTGGGATTGAAACGGACCGGCGCATTCGCCGGCTTCCATAAGGACGACGAACGGGACGCCGCGAAATCGACACGCGCGTCCGCCGGCGCGCCTGCGCTAAGCTGCGCGCGCATGCAAGACGATGCATTCGCCTCGATGCCCGACGGCCTCCGCCGGCTGCGCTGGCGGGGCCGCGCCGCGATCGCGAAGGTCCGCAGCGACGCGCCGCAAGGGTTCTTCGACGCCGAGGCGCGCGGTCTCGCCGCGCTGCAAGCCTCGCGCACGCTGCGGACGCCGGAGGTCTTTTCGGTCGGCACGCACGGCATCGCCCTCGAAGATCTCGGCGCAGGCCACGCGTCGGACGACGACTGGCAACGCGCCGGCGGCGCGCTCGCGCGCATGCACGCGATCGCGTTCGATCGCTTCGGCTTCGATCGAGACGGCTGGTGCGGCGACAGTCCGCAGGACAACACGTGCGACGCCGACGGCGTCCGCTTCTTCGTCGAGAGACGGCTGCGCCCGCAAGCGCAGCGCGCGACGGCGAGCGGCTTTTTCGACGCAAGCGATCGCGACGCGCTCGATCGCATCTGCGAGCGACTCGAAAGCCTCGTGCCGCGCGCACCTGCCGTGCTCGTGCACGGCGACCTCTGGATCGCGAACCTGCACGCGTGCGCGAACGGCGAGCTCGCGCTCGTCGACGCCGGCGCCGCGCACCACGGCTGGGCCGAGGCCGACCTTGCGATGCTGACGCTGTTCGGCGCGCCGCCGCTGGCATTTTTCGACGCCTACGAAACCGCATCCGGCGTCGACGCGGGCTGGCGCGAGCGTGCGCCGCTCTACAATCTCTATCACCTGCTGAATCACCTGAACCTGTTCGGGGCAAGCTATCTCGCCGCCGTGCGCGCCGTGCTGCGACGCTACGGCTGACCCGACGCCGCGCCGCCGCTGCAGAAATGCCCGCGCACGCTGTCGGCCTCGGGCATCCACGCATTCAGCTGATCGATGCGCGTTGCGTCGGACGGATGCGTCGACGCGAACTCCGGCGGCTTCTGGCGGCTCAGCGCACCCATGCGCTCCCAGAGCTTGGGCGCCTCTTCGGGACTGAAGCACGCGGCCGCGGCGAGCAGGAGTCCGACGTGATCGGCTTCGGATTCGTGCCCGCGTGAAAACGGCAGCAGCACGCCGTACTGCGCGCCGGCGCCGAGCGCGGCCATGACCATCTGCTGCTGCCGCGGATCCATGTCGCTGACCGACATGCCCGCCGCCATCGTGCCGAGCTGCACGAGCTTCTGCTGCGCCATGCGCTCGCCGCCGTGACGCAGCAGCGCGTGCGCGATTTCGTGTCCCATGACGATCGCCAGGCCGTCCGCATTCTGCGCGACCGGCATGATGCCGGTGTAGACCGCGATCTTGCCGCCTGGCAGGCAGAACGCATTGACCTCGTCGGACTGCAACACGTTGACATCCCACTGGTACGAGCTCCAGTCGGTGTCGGCCGGAATGTTCTTGGTCTCGGCGTAGTATTTCTCGACCTTCGGCGCCGCCGCGATCAGGCGCTGTGCGATCGCGCGCACCTGGCCCGGCAGCTGCCCGGTCGTGACGACCTGCGACTGCGACAGGATCTCCTGATACGACTGCAGCCCGAGCGCCGCTTCCTGCTGCGGCGAGGTGTCGATGAGCTGCTTGCGCCCGGTGTACGACGTCGTGTCCTGGTGACTGATCCAGTAGTACGCGAGATAGACGCCGAAAATCAGGATCGGCCACAGCTTGAGGCCGCGACGCGGCGCGCCGCCGTACGTATCGCCGTAAGGACCCATGCGCTTCTCCGATTACCCGCCGCGAGCATACTGCGGCTCGCCGCGAGACGCACCGTGGCGAGCCGTTCAACGCATGCGACCCTGCCTCACGCGGCGGCGTGCGTGAACGCCGGCCATGCGGCGACGAGGAGGCAGAGGAAGCCGGCGACCGCGATCAGCGCGTGCACGACGACGAGCCACTTCGGCAGCGGCAGCATCTTCCAGTGGTAGTTGAGATTCATGAAGACGCCGCCAAGCGCCGCGATCACGAACAGCACGGTTGCCGTCACCGCAAGGCTCGGCAATCCGACCGTGCACGCGGCATAGATCAGGAGCGTCAGCGCCGCCGCCGAAAGAAACCCGTGCAGCATCGCGAGCGCTGTCGGCGGATGCGGCTTGCCGCCGAAGCGGATACC
>CALFNI010000060.1 GCA_937902695.1 uncultured Rhodanobacteraceae bacterium | reverse complement strand
TCGCCGCGCCGAACGGTTTTTCGTAGCGCTCCGCTCGTTACAATACGCGGCCGCCCACCGCGCACCCGGAAAACGAAGTGAACGGACAACGCTGGAGCATCGCCGACGCGCGCCGCACCTGGTCGATCGCCAACTGGGGCGAAGGCTATTTCGATATCGGCGAGGACGGCGCGCTGCGCGTGCGCCCGCGCCGCGAGGACGGTCCCGAGATCCGGCTGCCCGATGTCGTCGCGGCCGCGCAGGCGCAGGGCTCGCGCTTGCCGCTGCTGGTCCGCTTCAGCGACATCCTGCTCGACCGCCGCGAGCGGCTGCAGGCTGCGTTCGCCAAGGCGATGGGCGACTGGGACTATCCCGGCGGCTACACCGCGATCTACCCGATCAAGGTGAACCAGCAGAAGGGCGTCGCCGGCGAGCTCGCCGCGAGCGGCGGCGAAGGCTTCGGCCTCGAAGCAGGCTCGAAGCCGGAGCTGATGGCCGTGCTCGCGCTCGCCAAGCCGGGCAGCGTCGTCATCTGCAACGGCTACAAGGATCGCGAGTACGTGCGCCTCGCGCTGATCGGCCGGAAGCTCGGGCTCGAGATCTATATCGTCATCGAAAAGCCGAGCGAGCTCGGTCATGTGATCGAGGAGGCGCGCGCGCTCGGCGTCGAGCCGCTGCTCGGCGTGCGCATGCGCCTTGCGAGCCTCGGTGCGGGCAAGTGGCAGAACACCGGCGGCGACAAGGGCAAGTTCGGCCTGACGCCGCGGCAGCTGCTCGACCTCCTCGACGAGCTGAAAGCCGCGACGCTTTCGCACACGCTCAAGCTCCTCCATTTCCACATGGGCTCGCAGATGTCGAACGTGCGCGACATCGCCGGCGGCATGCGCGAGGCGGTGCGCTACGTCGTCGAGCTCGAAAAGGCCGGCGTCGCGATCGACTACCTCGATGTCGGCGGCGGCCTCGGCGTCGACTACGAAGGCACGCGCTCGCGCTCGGAGTGCTCGATCAACTACGGCCTCGAGCAGTACGCGTCGACGGTCGTGCAGGCAATCGCCGAAGCGGCCGATGAGCTCGGCTTCAGGCCGCCGCGCGTCCTGACCGAATCGGGCCGGGCGATGACGGCGCATCACGCGGTGCTCGTCGTCAACGTGAGCGAGGTCGAGATGGCACCCGAGGGCGCCGTGCCGCCGCCGCGCGCCGACGAGCCGCTCGTGCTGCGGCATCTTCGCGAGATCCTCGACGAAATCGACGCCCGCCCGCCGAGCGAGCTCTATCACGAGGCGCAGTACCGCCTCAGCGAAGGGCATTCGCTGTACGCGCTCGGTCAGCTCGGACTCGCCGATCGCGCGCGGCTCGACGATCTCTATTACGCGATCCTCAATGCCGTGCGCCCGCGCCTGAAGCCGGAGGAGCCGCCGCAGCGGCAGATCATCGACGAGCTCAACACGAAGCTCGTCGACAAGTACTTCGTCAATTTCTCGGTGTTCGAATCGATCCCGGATGTCTGGGCGATCGATCAGGTGTTTCCGATCGTGCCGATCGACGGGCTCGACCGCGCGCCGGAGCGGCGCGGCGTGATCGCCGACCTGACCTGCGATTCGGACGGGCGCATCGACCAGTATGTCGATTCGGACGGCGTCGACGTGTCGCTGCCGCTGCACGCGCTTCGCGACGGCGTGCCGTACCGGCTCGGCATTTTTCTCGTCGGCGCGTACCAGGAAACGCTCGGCGACATCCACAATCTTTTCGGCGACACCGACGCGGTCAACGTGCGCATCGACGCCGACGGCGGCTATGCGTTCGCGCACGTCAAGCGCGGCGATACGGCGGACGTCATGCTCGACTACGTGGGCTACGACCTTGGCGCGTTGCGCGCGGCGTATCGCGACAAGATTCGCGGCGCCGGACTCGACGGCGAGGAAGCGTCGCGCATCGAGGCGACGCTCGAGGCGGGCTTGACCGCCTATACGTACCTCGCCGAAAGTCGCTGACGCGCTTTCCCCCTCTCCCGCTTGCGGGAGAGGGTAGGGTGAGGGCAGCGTGGTTCGCGTCTTCACTCCGACTTCCCTCACCCGCCGCGCTTTGCGCGTCGGCCTCTCCCGCAAGCGGGCGAGGCGAAAACCAGAGCAACTTCGCATGAACGAACTCAAAGTCGCATTCGCCGGCCTCGGCGCCATGGGCCATCCGATGGCCGGCCACCTCGCGCGCGCGGGCCTGCTTGCGCAGGTGTGGAACCGCACGCACGCGAAGGCCGAGAGCGTCGCTGCGGAGCTCGGCGTGCGCGCGCCCGCAAGCGTTGCCGAGTTCGCGCGGACCGCCGACGTCATCGCGCTCTGCGTGCCGGCCGACGCGGACGTGCTCGCGCTCGCGCGCGAGATCGCGGCGCATGCGAAGAAGGGCACTGTCGTCGTCGATCACTCGACGGTCTCGTCGGTCACGGCGCGCGCGGCGGCCGACATCCTTGCAGCGAGCGGTTGCGCGTTCCTCGACGCACCGGTCTCGGGCGGCGTCGAGGGCGCCAGGAACGGCAAGCTCGCGATCATGGTCGGCGGCGACGCGGACGCGCTCGTGCGCGTGCGTCCGGTGCTCGACTGCTACGCGGCGCGCATCAGCCACATGGGCGACGTCGGCGCGGGACAGAACACGAAGGCCGTCAATCAGGTGCTCGTCGCCGGCATCGCGCAGGCCGTGTGCGAAGGGCTGGCGCTGTCGGAAAAACTGGGCCTCGATGCCGAGCGCCTGCTGCCGACGTTGCTCGCGGGCGCCGCGAGCAACTGGTTCCTCGACAAGCGCGGCGCAACGATGCTCAGGAACGAGTTCAGCGTCGGCTTCAAGCTCGCGCTGCTGCACAAGGATCTCAAGATCGTGCGCGAGCTCGCCGTCGCGGCCGGCACGGATCGCTCCGTGATCGAGAAATCGCTCGCGGATTACGCCGTGCTGCTCGCGCAGGGGCACGGCGATGAGGACATCTCGGCGCTGATTCGTCTGAAGCGCCGCTCGCCTCCGGCGTGAAATCCGGATCGCGCGTTCGTTGCGCGATCCGGAGCGGCGGCCGGAGGCGGTTCCGATCAGCTGTCGAAGCCGTTGCCGAAGATCTCATCCGGCAGCTGATCGAGGCCAAAAGCCGATAGCTTCCCGGCATTGTCCATCACGTAGATGACGCCGTTGACGATGATCGGACTCTGCCAGTGCGGAGGCGCGACATGCGCGCTCGTCCAGAGCACGTTGCCGTGCACGGGATCGTAGGCGACGACGCAGTTGCCGCCCGAGCACGCGCTGATCACATAGAGGATGCCGTTCGCCACGATCGGCGACGTCGCCGAAATGGTGTTCTGCCACGCCGCCGTCAGCTGCGGCACATTGGACCCGTTGAGGCCGAGCGTCAGCGCCGAGATGCCGCTGTAGTTGCCGACGAAAAGCCAGCTCGTGCCGTTGCCGTCGACCCAGGTCGCCGGCTGCTGGCTCATGCCGTTCTGTCCGCGCGGGACGTCCAAGAGCTGGAGCTCGCCGCCGACATGCGCCGGACCGCCGGCGCCGCTCATGTTGTCGAGGTTGATCAGGCGCAGCTTGGAGTCCTTGCCGGTCTGCATGCCGAGATGCGGCACGGTGCTGCCCGCCGGCGCTTTCATGATCACGAGCGAGATCGAACCGAGATCGGTGTCCGAATCCTCGAGCTGCTGGAAGTTCGCCGGCGTGTAGCTGTCGCGCGGCATGCCGGCGCCGGCGCCGGTGCCGTCGGGCGCGAGCGCGAGCGTCGAATCGCCCCAGTTCAAGCCGCCCGTGCTCGCGTTGTATTGGCCGTTGCCGGTTGCGATATACACGCGATCGGTTGCCGCGTCGTAGGTTGCGCCGCCGCGACCCCAGATGGCGCTGCGGCGCGAAGCGCACGTTCCGTTGCCGAAATGCGTCGCCATATTGCTGCAGAGCGTGTTGAAGACGACTTGCGCGCCGGACGCGAGATTGATCGTCGTCAGGTGACCCTGGTAGTCGCCGCCGTCGCCGATGTAGCCATCGCTGGCGACGTAGAGCCAATTGACGCCGCCGGAATTCGCGATCGTGAAGCCGCCGGCGCCCTTCTCGACGTTCGGCTTCGTCGTAATCGTCTGCGGCCATCCGCCCGACGTGATTTCGGTGCCGTCTCCGACCTGGAACTTGTGCGCCTTGCCGTCATTCCCGTACGCATAGACGTATTGGCGGCCGGGGTCGATTGCGGGCGACGCGGTCGTGGTGTGTCCGTTGCCGCTCATCGTCGCATGCCAGACCTCGGTACCGGTCGCTGCGTCGATCGCCATGAGGCGGCCATCGCCCGACACCGCGAACAGTAGGTTCTTCGTTCCGGCCGGCGTCGATACGTTCGAGAGGTACACCGGCGCGCTGTCGACCGTCGCCGCCATCGCGACGCTGTACTTCGTCACCAGCGAGGCGACGTTCGACGGCGAGATCAGCGTCTCGGCCGGATTGACGCCCGTGTGCGCGGCGTCGTAGCCGAACTGCATCCAGTCGGCGGCGGATGCTGTGCCGCAGGCAAATGCCGCCGCAATCGCGACAGGCAGCAGGGCGGGAAGGGGCGATCGCATGGCAAACCTCCTTGAATGACTATGGATCGAATCCGTTGCCGAAGACGAAGTCGAGAATCGAGAACGTCGCGGTGACGGTGCAGTCGGCCGTGATCGGGCCGGTCGTGTACGTGTTGCCGTCGAGCGAGCCGCCGCAACCCGACACCGTGCCGACCTGGAACGGCGGGATCGCCGTCAACGTGAATGCCGTGGTCGCGCCGTCGTCGACGGCCTGCGGCGTGTCGGGCGTGATCGCGCCGCCGGCGCCGGCGCTCGGCGTCACGGTATGCGTGCTGATCGCGAATGTCGCGGTGACCGTGCAGTCGGCGGTGATCGCGGCGGTGGTGTAGGTATCGCCTTCCAGCGTGCCGCCGCAGCCGGTGACGCTGTCGATCGCGTGGTGCGCGTCGGGCGTCAGCGTGAACGTCGTCGTGTCGCCATCGTCGACGGTCTGCGGCGTGTCCGGCGCGATCGAGCCGCCGGTGCCTGCGCTCGGCGTTACGACGTGCGTCGGCAGGGCCTCGAACGTCGCGCTGACCGTGCAGTCGGCCGTGATGGGCGCGGTCGTGTACGTGTTGCCGACGAGCGATCCGCCGCAGCCGGTGACATCGGCGATGCCGTAATGCGCATCGGGCGTCACCGTGAAGACGGCCGTGCTGCCGTCATTGACGGTCTGCGGCGTCGACGGCGCGATGCTGCCGTTCGGACCGGCGACCGGCGTCACGACGTGCGTGACGCCGCTGCCGCCGAGATCGAAGCGATTGAGCTTCGTGCCGGCCACGACGTAGAGCGCGCCGTTCACGAGGATCGGGCTCTGCCACTTGATGCTGCCGCCGAGCGTCGGCGAGGTCCACAACACATCGCCGGTGTGCGGATCGCGCGCGAAGAGGCAGTTGCCGCCGGTGCAGTTGCCGATGTGATAGATGATTCCGTTCGCGATGAACGTGGACGTCGCGTTGGCCGATCTCGTCCAGGTCGGCTGCAGGAACGGCACGTTCAAGTCGAGCCCAAGCTTGAGCCCCGAAAGCCCGGAGCCGTTGCCGACGAACACCCAGGTCGCGCCGTCGCCGGCGGTGTCGACCCAGGTCGCGGTCTGCGTCTTCATCCAGAACTCGCTGACCGGCACGTCGATGACTTCGATCGCGCCGCCGAGCGGTCCCGGCGATCCGGTGCCGCTCATGTCGTCGAGGTTGATGAGATGCAGGCGCGAATCCTTGCCGGTCTCGACGCCGATGTGCGGATAAATGCTGCCCGCAGGCGCTTTCAGGATCGTCAACGACGCCGAGCCGAGGTCGACGTCGCCGCCCTGCAGCTGATCGACGTCGAGCGGCGCGTAGGCATCGACCGGAAAGCCGGCGCCCATGCCGGTGCCGTCCGGATTCAGCGCGAGCACGCTGTCGCCCCAGTCGAGGCCGCCGGTGTCCGCGTTGTAAGGACCGTTGCCGGTCGTGATGTAGACGCGATCGGTCGCCGGATCGAATGTCGCCCCGGGCCGGCCCCAGATGCCGTTCTGGCGCGACGAGCAGTCATTCGTGCCGCTCTGGCCGTTGAGGATCATGTGGATCGTGATGTCGCTGCAGAGCGTGTTGAAGACGGTCTGCGTGCCCGTCGTGAGATTGACGGTCGTGAGGTGGCCCTGGTAGTCGCCGCCGTCGCCGACGTAGCCGTTGTTGACGACATAGAGATACGTCGTGCCGGCGGAGATGCCCCACGCGATCGCGGAGGCGCCCTTCTCGACGCTTGGCTTGAGGGTCGCGATCTGCGGCCAGCCGCCGGTGGTGATCTCGGTGCCGTCGCCGATCTGGTACTTGTGCACCTTGCCGTCGATGCCGTAGCCGTAGACGAACTGGCGGTTGGGATCGATCGCCGGCGCGCTCTCGGTCGGCGACGTGCCCGTCGTGTTCGCCGACCAGACCACCGTGCCGTCGGCCGCGTCGAACGCGGTCAGGCGTCCGTTCTGCGACGTGACGAACAGGAGGTCTTTCGTGCCGGCCGGCGTCTCGATCGCGCTCGCGAAAACTGGAGCTACGTTCGCGTTCGAGCTGATCGTCGTCTGGTAGCGGCGCGTCAGCTGCGCAACGTTGTCGGCGCTGATCGTGGTTTCGTCGACGTTGTTGCCGGTGTGCGTCTGGTCGTAACCCCATTGCAGCCAGTCGGCGGCACCGGCCGTGCCGCAGAAACAGCCGGCGAGGAGGCCGGGCAGGATGAGTCGAGTCAATCGCATCGCAAGAAAATCCCCATGGCTGAAGTGAAGGCTCAAGGATCGAAACCGTTCGCGAAGATCGTGTCGTCGGCGACGTCGCCGGCATCGAACCGGTGCAGGTGCGTGCCGTCGGCGATGTAGATCGCGCCGTTGACGACGATCGGGCTGTGCCAGTGCAGCGTCGCGAGGTGCTCCGTCGATGTCCAGAGCACGTCGCCGGTGACCGGGTCGGCGGCGTTCATGCAGAAGCTCGCGCCGCACGCCGCTGCGTAATACAGCACGTCATTCGCGACCACCGCCGATCGCGCATTGCCGCCGTGGTTCCATTCGGCCTCGAGGAACGGCACGTTCTGGTTCGTGAAGCGGAGCTTCAATCCCGAGACGCCGGCGCGATTCGCGATCAGGAGCCAGGTATTGCCGCTGCCGTCGATCCACGTCGCCGGCTGCTCGCTCATGCCGATGCCGCCCTGCGGCACGGCCAGCAGCTGCAGCTCGCCGCCGACCGAGCCGACGATGTTCGTGCCGCTCATGTTCGTCAGATCGATGAGGCGGATGTCGGCATCCTTGCCGATCTGCACGCCGACGTGCTGCGAGGCGTGTGCGGCGGGCATCGGCAGGATCACCGGCGAGGTCGAGCCGAGGTCGAGGTCCTGGTCTTCGAGCTGCTGGAAATTGGTCGGCGTGTAGCTGTCGTCCGGGAGGCCGTTGCCCTGCGAAGCGACGCCGGCCGGCACGAGCGCGAGCACGCTGTCGCCCCAGTTGAAGCCGGACATGTCGGCGTCGAAAAAACCGTTGCCGGTCGCAACGTAGACGCGGTTCGTGCCGGCATCGAACGTTGCGCCGCCGCGGCCCCAGATTCCGCTGCCGCCGGAATCGCCCGGCATAGGCCAGGCGCAGTCATTGCTGTCGTCGAAGTGGATGATCTGCTCGCTGCACTGCGAATTGAAGACGTCCTGATGGCCGTTCGCGAGATTGATCGTCGTGAGGTGGCCCTGGTAGTTGCCGAAGTCGCCCGCGTAGCCGTCGGTGACGACGTAGAGATAGGTCGTCGCGCCCGACGTCGCGATCGTGAGACTCCCGGCGACTTTCTCGACGTCCGTCTTCAGCGTGACGAGCTCGGGCCAGCCGCCGCTCGTGGTCTCGGCGCCGTTGTCGACGCGGTACTTGTGGACGTAGCCGTCGAGACCGTACGCGTAGACGTACTGGCGGCCAGGATCGATCGCCGGAGCCGAGGCCGTGATGTTCTGACCCGGCGCCTGGTGCTGCCAGCGGACCGAGCCGTCGGCGGCGTCGGCGGCCATAAGCGTGCCGTCCTGCGCGAGCAGGA
>CALFNI010000059.1 GCA_937902695.1 uncultured Rhodanobacteraceae bacterium | reverse complement strand
GGCGGTATTGACTGGCGTCATTTTCCGGATGGCGAATCGCTCGTCGCGCTCGAAGGCGACTGCGCTGGGCGCGACGTCGTCATCGTCGCCACGCTCCGCGATCCGGATCGCCTCGCCCTGTCCCTCCTGTTCGCGGCGCGCACCGCGCGCGAGCTCGGCGCACGCGCCGTCGGTCTCGTCGCGCCGTATCTTGGCTACATGCGACAGGACGCGCGCTTCCACGCAGGCGAATCGGTGAGCTCGGTGCACTTCGCCGAATTCCTGTCGTCGGCGTTCGACTGGCTCGTCACCGTGGATCCGCACCTGCATCGGCACGCCGATCTCCGCGCCGTTTTCCGGATGCCGGCCGACGCCGTGTCGAGCGTACCGCTCATCGCCGAGTGGGTGCGCGCCCACGTCGCCGAGCCCGTGCTGATAGGTCCCGACGGCGAGAGCGCACGATGGCTCGAGCCGCTGGCCGCGCGGCTCGACGCTCGCTTCGTCGTGTTCGCCAAGGAGCGGCACGGCGATCGCGACGTGCGCGTATCTGCACCGGATCTCGGCGCGCTCGCAGGCCGGACGCCCGTACTGTTCGACGACATCGCCTCGACAGGCCAGACGATGATTCAGGCGATCGTGCGCCTGCGCGAAGCCGGCGCACCGGCGCCCGTCTGCGTCGCGGTCCACGGCCTCTTCACCGGCGACGCGGCGCTCTGGCTGCGCGCCGCCGGCGCCGCAGCCATCGCGACGACGAACACGATCGACCATTCGAGCAACGCGATCGATGTCGCGCCGCCCCTGCTCGAGGCCATCGCGCGAAGGCTCCGCAGCCGCTGAAGCACATGTGCGACCCATCCGCGGTGCCGCTTGATCAGGATCACGAGATGCCCGCGCCGCCCCGCTACGCTGTGGAAAACCGCATGCACCGCATTCCGCGGCGCATCACTGGCACAGAAAGGAGATTCGTATGCGAGTCGCTGACATCTGCACGCTGCTGACCGTCCACATGGAATCTTCGGCTTCCGTGCGCGACGCGGCGAAACTGATGCGCGAGCGCCACGTCGGCGCAGTCGTCGTC
This sequence comes from uncultured Rhodanobacteraceae bacterium, assembly GCA_937902695.1. GTDB lineage: Bacteria > Pseudomonadota > Gammaproteobacteria > Xanthomonadales > Rhodanobacteraceae > Dokdonella_A. Next base: position 1,908 of record CALFNI010000059.1, on the reverse strand, counting down.
GTCGATCGTCGCAACGGGACGCGCGCCCTGGACGGCATCCTCACGGACCGCGACATCGCAATCTCGGTCGTCGCCGCCGGCATCGATCCCGATACCGTGACGGTCGGCGACGTGATGTCGCGGCCGGTGGCGACGTGCACGGCGGACCAGGATCTGTTCGAAGCGATCAGCACGATGCGCGCGCACGGCGTGCGGCGCCTGCCGATGCTCAACGCAACCGGCGAGCTCGCCGGCATCGTCGCCGCCGACGACATCTATGGCGCGCTCGCGACGGAGCTGCGCGAGCTCAGTCGGGCGCTCGTGCGCGAGCAGGCGCGCGAAATGGAGACGCGTGCGTAAGGTCGAAGTGCCCGCGCACGGCATGCGACGGCGCCGCGCCGAAGCGGCCTCGACACCGCCTGTCCCCGATGCGTCCGCGCCGCTCGACACGTTCTACCGGGCGCTCGGCGCCGACACGGCCGGCCTCGGCAGCGCCGAAGCGACGCGCCGGCTCGGCGTCTACGGGCCGAATGAGCCGCCGTCAGCCTCGCAGCGTGGCGCCGCCGCCACGCTCTTCGCGCTGTTCGCCAATCCGCTCGTACTGATCCTGCTCGCCGCGGCGATCGTCTCGGGCGTGCTGCGCGATCTGCTCAGCGCGGTGCTGATCGTTACGATGATCCTGCTGAGTACCGCACTCAACTTCGCGATCGGCTACCGCTCGCAGCGCGCCGCAGCCCGCCTGCGTGACGCGGTCGCACCGATCGCGGCCGTGCTGCGTGACGGCACGTGGATCGACCTGCCGCGCCGGGTGCTCGTGCCGGGCGACGTGATCCGCCTCTGCGCCGGCGATCGCGTGCCCGCCGACGCGCGGATCATTTCGGGGCGCGACCTGCACGTCCAGCAGGCCGCGCTCACCGGCGAATCGGCGCCCGTCGAAAAGGAGCCTGACGCCAGCCCGGCGAACGCAGCGCGCGGCGCCGATGCGCGCCATCTCGTGTTCCTCGGCACCTCGGTGGTGGCGGGCACCGCAGACGCGCTCGTCTTCGCGACCGGGCGCGCGACGGCCTTCGGCGACGTCGCCGAGATGCTCACCGAGCGGCCCCCGCCGACCGAGTTCGAGCGCGGCATCGACGCGTTCGCGCGCATGATCATGCGAACGGTCGTCTTCCTGGTGCTGTTCGTGCTCCTCGTCGGCATCGCGCTCGGCCGGCCGCCGCTCGAAACGCTGCTGTTCGCGCTCGCGCTGGCGGTCGGCCTCACGCCCGAGTTCATGCCGATGATCACCACGGTGACGCTGGCCCGCGGCGCCGTGCGCATGGCCCGGCGCGGCGTCATCGTCAAGCACCTTGCCGCGATCGAGGACTTCGGCAGCATGACCGTGCTGCTGAGCGACAAGACCGGCACGTTGACGAGCGGCGAGACGTCGGTCGTCGCCAAGCTCGACGCGTTCGGCGCCGCGGCCGAGCGCCCGTTCGTCCTCGCCGCCGTCAACAGCGTGTTCGAGACGGGCCTGCGCAGCCCGCTCGATGCGGCCATCCTGCGCAACTGCAGCGCCGACATCGCCGCCTATCGCAAGCTCGACGAGATTCCATTCGACTTCGAGCGGCGCCGCACGTGCATCGCCGTCGAGCACGACGGAAAGCGGCTGTTGATCGTCAAGGGCGCGCCGGAGACCGTGCTTCCCGAATGTACCGGCTGCGAAGTGGCCGGCGCGCTGCGGCCGCTCGACGCGGATGCGGGCCGGCGCTGTACGCGCGCGCACGAAGAGCTGGCCGAACGCGGCCTGCGCGTGCTCGCGGTCGCCTGGCGCGCGCTGCCCGCGCAGGAGCGCTACGCGATCGAGGACGAGACGGACCTCGTGCTCGCCGGCTTCGTCGCATTCGCCGATCCGGTGCTGCCGGGCGTCTGCGCCTCGTTGCGCGCGCTGGC
>CALFNI010000058.1 GCA_937902695.1 uncultured Rhodanobacteraceae bacterium | reverse complement strand
GATCTCGTCGCGCGTGCGCTGCTCGTGCCGGGCGACGTCGTCGCGGTCGAGCAGTGGGGCTATCCGCCGGCGTGGAACGTATTGAGGCTCGCCGGCGCGCGGCTCGTGCCGCTGCCGCTCGACGAGGACGGACTCGACGTCGGTTCGCTCGAAACGCTGCTCACGCACGAGCGCGTGCGCGCGGTATTCCTGACGCCGCATCACCAGTTCCCGACCGCCAGCGTGATGTCGCCGGAGCGGCGCGCGCGGCTCGCGCGCCTGGCGATCGAGCGCGGCTTCGCGATCATCGAGGACGATTACGATCACGAGTTCCACTACGCCGCCAAGCCCGTGCTGCCCATCGCTGCGGGCATCGGGCGCGCCAACGTCGTCTACGTCGGCTCGCTGTCGAACCTCCTCGCGCCCGGCGTCGGCGCCGGTTTCGTCGTCGCGGCGCCTGTGGTCTTCGAGCGGCTGGCGAGCCTTCGCGCGGCGAGCGATGCGCGCGGCGATGCGGCGATCGAATGCGCGGTCGCGGAATTGTTCGAGGACGGCGAGCTCCTGCGCCACATGCGGCGCATGCGGCGCACGTACGCGTCGCGTCGCGATGCGCTCGTCGATGCGCTCAGGTACCGGCTCGGCGACGCGCTCGATTTCCGCGTACCGCCCGGAGGCACCGCGCTATGGGCGCGCGCCGACGATGCGATCGACGTGCCGGCGTGGGTCGCAGCGGCCGAGCGCGAAGGCGTGCGCTTCGCCAGCGCGCGCGCATACGATTTCGCGCAGCGCGACGAGCGGTTCATGCGCCTGGGCTTCAGCTATCACGACGAAGCCGAGCTCGACGAAGCCGCGCGCCGGCTGGCGAGCGCGCTCGCCAAATCGCGCACGCCGAGAACGAGCCAGGCACCCGCGCGCCGGCCCGCGCAGGCAGCGTAGCGATCAGACGCGGCCGCGTGGGCCGAGCAGTCCTTCGCCCATCTTGAGCACGTCGCTGAGGCCGAACCTGCCGTCGCCGTCCTGATCGAACACCGCGCCGAGCAGCCCGCCCGCGTTGCTGCCGCCGATGCGTTGCGCTTCCTGGCCGAGCACGCTGCCGAGTCCGCTCGCGCTCATGCCCTGACGCTGGCTCATGTTGCCGAGGACGCCCATGACCACCGGCGCGAGGATCGCGAGAAGCTGTCCTGCGTTCTGCGGGCCGAGGCCGGTCTGCTGGCCGAGCCCTTGCGCGGCCTGATCCTGGCGCGCGCCGAAGATGTGGCCGAGGATCGCGGCGCCGCCGCCGAGTCCGCCGCCGCCGCCCAGAACGCTGCCGAGGATGGAGCCGACGTCGGAGCCGGCGTGATCGCCAAGCGCCGAATGCAGCGCGCCGGCGCCCGCGTCGGTCTGCGCGTTGCGGGCGAGGCCGCCGATGAGGAGCGGCATCGCCTGCTTGATCGCGCTCTCGGCTTCGGATGGCTCGACGCCGAGCTGCCGGGCGATCGCCTGGATGCGCTGATCGTCGAGATGACCCAAGACCTGGTTGGTCAGATCGCTCATGCCGTTCTCCTCCATGGCAGTTGCGGGACCGGCGAGCATAGCGCCGGTCGCGTTCGCTTACCGTCAACAGGCGTCGGCGCCGCCTCGCGGAGCAACGGCGCCGGGCTTATGATCGGTGCGATGCTGCGATGTGTACTTTGATGACCGCGACGTCGCCCCAGATGGCAGCCCTGCATGCGCGCTATGCGCGCTCGCTCGCGTCCAAGCATGCGGCGCTGCTCGAGGCATGGCATGCGTTCGCGGCGGCGGCCGACGAAGCGTCGGCGCGCACGCTGCACGGCCTGGTCCACCGGCTCGCGGGGTCGGCGCCGACATACGGCTACGCCTCGCTCGGCCTCCTGGCGCGCAAGGCCGACCACGCCTTCGCGCAGGGCGCAAGCGGGCTCGCCGAGCGCCTCAAGGAGCCTGTCGAGGCGCTCTTGGAGGACCTCGCGCGGCACGCCCGGCGCGAGGGCGGGCTCTGAGACTCGCCGCAAGATCGGCCATGCGGCCGGGCCGGCTATAATTTGGCCATCGCCGTCGTGAGCGGCCTTCGCGAAATCCGCATGTCAACGCCCGTCCGCGTTTCACTGATCGGTGCGCCGACCGACATCGGCGCGGGCCACCGCGGCGCTTCGATGGGTCCGGAGGCGCTGCGCGTCGCCGGCATCGCCACCGCGCTTCGCGCGCGCGGCATCGACGTGCTCGATCGCGGCAACCTCGCCGGACCGGTCAATCCGTGGCAGCCGCCGTCGGAGGGCTATCGCCACCTGCCCGAAGTCGTCACCTGGACGCGAAGCGTCATGCACGCGGTCAAGGCCGAGCTCGACGCCGGCCGGCTGCCCGTCATGCTCGGCGGCGACCATTGCCTGGCGATCGGCTCGATCACCGCGGTCGCCAGGCACTGCCAGGAACGCGGCAAAGACCTGCGCATCCTCTGGCTCGACGCGCACGCCGACTTCAATACGAACACGCTGACGCCGTCGGGCAACATCCACGGCATGCCGGTCGCGTGCCTTGCCGGTAACGGCCCGCGCGAGCTGACCGAGCTCGGCGGCAGCGCGCCGGCGATCGCTGCCTCGTCGATCAGCCAGATCGGCATCCGCTCGGTCGACGCCGGCGAGAAGAAGCTCGTGCGCGACGCCGGCCTCGACATCTACGACATGCGTTACATCGACGAGATGGGCATGAAGCGCGTGATGGAGGAGGCGCTGGGCGGCGTCGGGCCCGATACGCACCTGCACGTGAGCTTCGACGTCGACTTCCTCGATCCCAACATCGCGCCCGGCGTCGGCACGACGGTGCCGGGCGGCCCGAACTACCGCGAGGCGCAGCTCTGCATGGAGATGATCGCGGACACCGGGCGCGTGGGTTCGGTCGACGTGGTCGAGCTCAATCCCGCATTCGACGAGCACAACAAGACGGCGATCCTCGCCGTCGATCTCATTGAGAGCCTGTTCGGCAAATCGACGCTGATGCGCGACTAGCGCGTCTCAGCGTTCGAACCCGTTGCGGAAGATCTCGGCGCCGCCCGTCGTGACGAGGCAGCTCGGCGTGTTCTGCGCGATCAGCGCGTTCAGCGTCGAAACCTGTGTCGGATGGAACTGCAGCACGTTCTGCCCGGTCGGGCCGCACTGCAGCTGGTTGCAGTAGCTCATGATCGTGCCGGCCGGCGCGCCGGGCCCGGACGCCGGGCAGCTCGTCGCGCCCTGATAGCAGCTCGGTTCGTTGAAGCACTTGTCGATCGTGTTCGTGCCGCTCGGCGCCGAGCCGGTCGCGACGTTCGTGCAGTGCGTATGCCACGCGCCGAAATTGTGGCCGAGCTCGTGGCCGACGATCAGCGCCGAATAGCTGACGTCGATACCGGGGTTCGTGAACACCTGGTTGACGCTGTACGCGCCGCCCTGCGATTGCGTCTCGCAATACGCGTTGATCCAGGCGATGCCCGACGCCGAGTTGGCGCTGCTCGACTTGCCCGACAGCAGCATCGCGAAGGCGCGCGGCGTCGATGCGTAATGCGCCTGCCAGTACGAGCCGAACTCGTTGAGGTCGTTGCCGTCGGCCGGCGTGGCGTTCTGCGCATACGGATCGGCCGTCGTGCGCAGGATCGTCGTGCCTTGCTGCAGCATCACGTCGAGGTCGCGCTCGTACATGACGTTCATCGTGGCGAAGAGATCGGCGATCCAGTTGGTGGCCGACGTCGTATTGTTGCCGAAGCGCTCGGACATCAGCTCGTTGTCGGTGTCGACGGCGACAGTCGCGTAGCGCAGCGTGCCGGCCGGTGCCTCGCCCGTCAGCGCGATCTCGAGCGCGGTCGGATCGGGCCGGCCGCTCGGCAGCGCGTCGTCGGACGGCAGGATCTGCGGCATGACGCCGATCGGATTGGTCTTCTCGGCCGGCACCGCCTTGAAGCGCAGGCCCGTGGCGACGCTCTGCGCGCTGACGACGAACGTATGCGAACCGCTCGTGCCGACGCCGTGCACGTCGACGACGCCGGGCAGGAACGAGAGGCTGACGCGCACGTCGCCGGCGGCGTTCCGTCCGATCAGCTGGATGCGCTTCGACCTTGGCAGCTCGTGCTCGCCGCTCGCGTCGACGACGACGATGCGCGCGTCGCGCGCGTAGACGTCGACGCGCTCGAACGTGAGGCTCGATTCGCTGCCGACGCCGTCCGGAAAGCCGTCGAGCGTCACGCGTGACCCGACCGCCATCGCGTTCAGGCGATCGACCTTCGCGCGATCGAGCAGGGCGGGTGCCGCGAAAGCGCTGGCGCTTGCGGTGATCAGGAGAGCGGAAAGGATGAGTCTCTGCATGGCGGCAATCCGAAACAAATCAGCGCCTCACGATTGCAGAGTTCGCGCGCGCGTTCCATCGACTCGGTGTGAAAGGCTCGCAAAGTCTTGCTTCTGAGCGTATCGCGCGAAAGAAAATCTCCCTCCGCGAACAATAGACGCTCACTCCGGGCCGTCGCCGCAACGGAACACCACCCAGCGTCTGGCTGCGATCGCGACCGCTTGGCCGGGCTCGAGCACGTTTTCCGCGAAGCGGCCGCGCTCCTGGATCGCGATCAATGGCGCCTGCAACGCCGGATGACGCAACTGGATCCGCATCGTCGCGCCGAGATCGCGCATGGTCTCGACCTCGGCCGGCATGCCGGCATCGGCAGCGGATCGAAGCTCGAGATCGTGCGGTCGCACGAACGCGATGGCGTCCGCATCGTCGATGCCGGTCCACGCCGCGTGCAGCGCCGGCGGCAGCTCGTTGACCTCGCCGAGAAACCGGCACACGAACGGGCTCGCCGGCGCCGTGTACAGCGTCTGCGCGTCCGCGATCTGCTCGATGCGACCGCGATTCATGACCGCGATGCGATCGGCGAGCTCGAACGCCTCTTCCTGATCGTGCGTGACGAACACGCTGGTGACGTGGATGCGGTCGTGCAGGCCGCGCAGCCAGCGCCGCAGGTCGCCGCGCACGCGCGCATCGAGCGCGCCGAACGGCTCGTCGAGCAACAGGATTTCTGGCTCGACCGCCAGCGCCCGCGCGAGCGCGACGCGCTGGCGCTGGCCGCCCGAAAGCTGGGCCGGATGCCGGTTCGCGAGTTCGGCGAGCTGGACGAGATCGAGCAGCTCGCCGACGCGCCGCTTCAGCTCCGCGCGGCGCGGCCGCTTCCACCAGCGGCGCACGCGCAGGCCGAACGCGACATTCTCGAATACGCTGAGATGATTGAAGAGGGCGTAGTGCTGGAACACGAATCCGACATGACGCTTGCGCGCGTCCAGCGCCGTCACGTCGCGGCCTTCGAAGCGCACGAGGCCGCGATCCGGAAACTCGAGCCCCGCGATGACGCGCAGAAGCGTCGTCTTGCCGCAGCCCGACGGGCCGAGCAGCGCGAGCAACTCGCCGGATTCGACCGCGAGATCGATGCCGTCGAGCGCAACGGCGTCCTGGTAGCGATACGCGATGTCGGACAGCTCGATGCTCATGCGGCCGCGCTCCCGCGCATGCGCCAGCCGACGAGCTGCTTCAGCACGAGCGTCGCGAGCGCCAGCAGCGCGAGCAGCGAGGCGACCGCGAACGCGGCCGTGCGCTGGTACTCGTTGTAGAGAATCTCGACATGCAGCGGCATCGTGTTGGTGACGCCGCGGATGTGGCCCGAGACCACCGACACGGCGCCGAACTCGC
>CALFNI010000057.1 GCA_937902695.1 uncultured Rhodanobacteraceae bacterium | reverse complement strand
ACAACGTCGGCGCGCAGACGCGCCGCACCGAGAACGTGCGCTGGCACAGCGAGGACCGGCTCGAGCTGCATCCGAACGACGCCGAGGACCGCGGCATCAGCGACGGCGACTGGGTCGGCATCGAAAGCCGCGCCGGCGAGACCGTGCTGCGCGCGCTGATCAGCGATCGCATGCAGCCGGGCGTCGTCTACACGACGTTCCATTTCCCGTTCTCGGGTGCGAACGTGATCACGACCGAGAACTCCGACTGGGCGACGAACTGCCCCGAATACAAGGTGACCGCCGTGCAGGTCACGCGTGTCTCGCAGCCGTCCGACTGGCAGAAGCGCTACCGCGCTTTCAGCGAGACGCAGCAGGAGCTTCTGGACCGGGCCAATGAGTCCGTCTCGACGCCCGCCGTCTGACCCGCGCGAGTCGCACGCCGGCTTCGTCCGGCGTCCGATCCGGCGCGTTCGTGCCGGCCATGTCGTGGAGCTGACCGACGCGATCGCCGAGGAGATTCCGGTTGCGCTCGTCTACAACGACCGCCCGCACGTCGTCATGATGGCGACGCCGCGCGATCTCGACGATTTCGCGCTCGGGTTTTCGCTGAGCGAGGCGATCATCGGCGCGGCCAACGAGCTTTCGGCGATCCAGACGCAGACGCTGCTCGAAGGCATCGAGATGCGCCTGCGCATTCCCGAATCGCGCGCCGCGGCGCTCGAAACGCGGCACCGGAATCTGACCGGCCGCACGAGCTGCGGCCTGTGCGGCGCGCAGGCGCTCGAAGATGCCGTGCGCCAGCCGCCGCGCGTCGGCACGGGCCCATCGATCGACGCTACGATCCTGCATCGGGCGCTCGAGCAGCTGCACGATCGCCAGCCGCTCAACGTCGCGACCGGCGCGACGCATGCCGCCGCATGGGCGCATCTCGACGGCAACGTCGCGCTGCTCCGCGAAGACGTCGGCCGTCACAACGCGCTCGACAAGCTGATCGGCGCGATGGCGACGGCGAAGGAGCGCGCCGACGACGGCTTTCTCGTCGTGACCAGCCGCGCCAGCTACGAAATGGTGCAGAAGTCGGCAACCGTCGGCATCGCGCTGCTCGCGGCGATTTCGGCGCCGACCGCGCTCGCGATCCACCTCGCCGAGGAAACCGGCATGACGCTGATCGGTTTTGCGCGGCCCGAAGGCCACGTCGTCTACGCAAATCCCGGGCGCATCATGCGCATTGCAGAAGGAGTTCACGCATGAACGTCGAACGCCTCGTCGACATGGTCAACGACATCGCGAACTTCTTCGCGTCCGAGCCCGATCACGCGTCCGGTGTCGCCGGCGTCGCGAACCACATCCGCAGGTACTGGGAGCCGCGCATGCGCAAGCAGATCCTCGCGCACCTCGACGCGGGCGGACATGGGCTCAGCGATCTAGGGCGCGAAGGCGTGCACGAGCTCGCGCGCATGCAGAAAGCTGCTGCCTAGAAGAAGATCAAGAAAAGATTGAACCACGAAGAACACGAAGAAGAGAAAAAAGATCCTTTTGCTTGTCTTCGCATTCTTCGTGCTCTTCGTGCTCTTCGTGGTTCGATCTTTTGCTCTTACGGTCCCAACGCAAACGGGCAGATGTGCCCCCAGATCTCGCCGAGCTGCGCCACCGTGTACGTGTGCCCGCCGTTGAACAGCGTGTAGTACATGTCCTGGTTCAAGAGCCATCCGCCGATCGCGAAGCGGTTCGGATCCTGGCCCGCGTCCCAGTCGGTATAGAGCGGATCCTGATTGCCGAGATGGATATCGACCGGAATCTTCGGCTGCGCCTCGGAGAGCAGCAAGCTGCACGTCGGCGGCGGATTGCCGTCGTCCGTGCACGCGTACTGCGTCAGCGATCCGGCACTGACGCCGTACGCGGCGAAGTAATCGGTGTTGTAGAGGCCGAGCGCGTGGGCGAGATGCGCGCCGGCCGAGAAACCCCATAGGTAGATTCGCGTTTCCTCGACGTTGTAACGCGCCATCGTGTCGTCGAGCGCGGCCGACATCACCGGCACGTCGATGTCCGGCTGCCAGCCGCCCTGCGTGCCGCTCGCGACCGGCGCGAGCACGATGAAGCCGCGCGGATCGGACCAGTTCGACCAGTCCGTGCGCACCTGCAATGCGGCCGCGGTCGCCTGGCCAGGACCCGCGTCGCCATGAAGTGCGAGCAGCAACGGCCACGCGCGATTCGGCGAATAGTCGGGCGGCAGGCGCAGGTAAAACGTCTTGTTGCCGATGTTCGGCACGCTGATCGTGCGGGTCTGGTTGCCGGGATACGCGCCGCCGGTGCCGTTCGACGGCGCGTGCGGGATCACGCCGTCGGCGTCGAAATCGGCCCGGAAGAGCGTGTCGCCGACGCCGCACATCCAAGCCGGCAGAGGAAACGTCGTCGCGGCGCCGGCGAGCGTCGGGCCGAAAACCAGCGAAAAAAGGAGCGATCGGATCATGGACATGGTCCGATTCTGGCCGCCGCCGGGTTAGCGGGCGGTGACCGCCGTCCCGTCTCGAGGCCCGTTCCGTGTGCCGCGCCGCAGCAAAATGCGGCGGCGCAGGATGGATGGCGCGACGAACAAACAGCTAAGATCATTCCGTTAAGCAATAATGAACATCCCGGTCGGACGCTGTCCCACAAGGAGTCCCGCATGAGCCGTTTCCTCCGTCGCCGTCCGTCCGCGCCGATGCTGGCCGCCGTGCCGCTCGCGATCGCCGCGGCACTGGCCGGTCAGGCCGCCCACGGCTCCGCGTTCCAGCTCAAGGAGAACAGCGCCGAAGGACTTGGCCGCTCGTTCGCGGGTTCGGCCGCAGCGCCGGGCGATTGCTCGGTCGTCGCGAACAATCCGGCGGCGATGAGCGAAGTGCAGGGCGGCTGCTTCCAGGGCGATGTCACCGCGATCAACTTCGCCACGAAATTTCACGGCGGCGGCGAGGATTTCCTCGGCCGTCCGCTGACCGGCGGCAACGGCGGCGACGGCGGCACGACGCAGCCGGTGCCGGCGATCTACCTGATCCATTCGATCGACGCGCAATGGTCGATCGGCGCCTCGCTGACGGTGCCGTTCGGATTCCAGACCGAATACAAGGACGCCTGGGTCGGCCGCTACGAAGGCCTGAAATCGAAGCTGCAATCGCCGGCGCTGACGTTCGCGGCATCGTGGAAGCCGAGCGACGAGCTCGCGATCGGCGCGAGCTTCATCGCGCAGCGCACGAGCGCCGAGCTCTCGCAGGCAATCGATTTCGGCGCGATCCTCGCCGGCCCGACCAACGGCGCGCTGCTGCCGCAGGAAGCCGACGGCTTCGGCAGCCTCAAGGGCGACGACTGGGGTTACGGATTCGGCCTCGGCCTTTTGTGGAAGGCGACGCCGAACGACAACATCGGCATCAACTTCCACTCGCAGATCGACAGCACGATCGAAGGCGACGGCAAATTCCTCGTGCCGTCGAACGTCTTGCCGCTGCTCGGCGGCGCGTTCGTCGACAGCAAGGGCAAGGCCGACTTCAGCACGCCCGCGTTCGCGACGCTGAGCTGGTGGCACACGGTCGACCAGACGATCAGCTTCGGTGCCGATCTCGGCTACACGCACTGGTCGAGCTTCGACAAGCTCGAAGTGAAATACGCCAACCCGCTGCAGCCGGAATCGCTGTCGATCTTCGACTGGAAGGATTCGTGGTTCGCCTCGTTCGGCGGCGACTATCGCCTCGATCCGAACTGGACGCTGCGCGCCGGCGTCGCCTACGACCAGACGCCGACGAAGGATTCGACGCGCGATCCGCGCATTCCGGACGGCTCGCGCACCTGGCTTTCGTTCGGGCTCGGCTACAAGTTCAGCGACGATCTGAAGTTCGAAGCGGGCTACGTGCATCTCTTCGTCGACAACGGCTCCATCGATCACGTGAGCCCGACCTTCTCGACGCTGGTCGGCCATTTCGAGAGCTCGGGCAACCTGCTCGCGGTCTCGGGACAGTGGCGCTTCTGATCGTCTGAGCCATCGGTTATGGGGAGCGCGGCGGGCGCCTTCGGGCGCTCGTCGCGTTTCCGGGGTTAGCCCTCCCGTTCAAGGGGAGGGTTGGGCGGGGGGAAGGGCAGAGCGCGGCAGTCCCTGCCGCAGAAGCAGAGAGAGAGAAAGACTCCTCGACGAAGCGCACCATATCCCCTCTCCCGCTTGCGGGAGAGGGCGAGGGTGAGGGCAGTCGTGCGATAGCCTCGCGCAGATGCGCGCTCAGCCTTTCATCCGCCGATAGACAAACCACGGCATGCACCGCACGAGCATCGCGACGAGCGCCCACCACCGCGGCAGGTAACGCCGCGACGATCCGCTCCGCAATCTCCGCACGATAGTGCGCGCGACGACATCGGGCGCGACCGCCGGCAGCGGCAGCTTCATGCCGTAGGTCAGGTTCGTCGCCATGAATCCGAGCTCGTACAGCTGCACGCGAAGCTCGGCGTTGCGATAGCGTTGGCGCAGGCTTTCGTAAAGCGAAACGAGCGCGCGCTTCGCGCCGGCGTAGACGACGTTGCGTCCCCGCCCGCGCGTCGCGGCGACGCTGCCGAACAGCACGACGACGCCGTGCGTTGCGACCAGACGCGGCAGCAGCGCATGCGCGATCGCGAGCGGCGCGTGCAGGTTCACCGCGAGCAGCTGGCCGATCGCGCCGGCGTCGAGCGAGAGATCGTCGTCATCGCGCGAGTAGCCGATCGGCAGCAGCAGCACCGATGCGGGCGGCATGCCATCGAGCGTCGACGCGATGCGCGCGCCGGGATCGGCTTCGCGCGCGAGGTCGAGCGCGAGCGAGCGGACGGTCGTGCCGTGCTCGAGATCGAGGCTCGCGCCGAGCGCGTCCAGATCGCGGCGATCCGACGCGACGAGCAGCTGCGCGTAGCCTTCGCGCGCGAGCGCGGTCGCGAGCGCGCGACCGAGGCCGCTCGAGGCGCCGACGACGATCGCGGTGGTTTCGGGCGCGCTCACAGCGCGAGTCTCCGCGCGAGCTCGGATGTGTACAAGCCTTGCGCATTGAACGCCGCGAGGCGCTCGCGCGCGGCATCGAAGCCGGCGATCGCGCGGCGCGCGGTCGCCGCATCGAGCGTCGAATCCTTGATCAGGTTCGCGCGACCCGCATGGCCGAGCGCAATCTCGGCGAGCGCTTCGAGGAAGGCCCGCTGACCGCTCTCGCGCGGCGACGGCAGCTGGATCGCGAGCGCGACGCCGGTGCCGTCGAACGAAAATCCCTCGGCGTCGCCCGCGAACAGCTTGCTCGCGATCAGCGCGATGCGCGGCAGGTCGCGCGCGACACGCTCGGCGAGCGCGCCGGCGAAATCGTCGAAGCGCGCGTGCGGAACGAGCCACTGCGCCTCGACCATGCCGGCCTTGCCGAACCCCGCGAAATAGCGGCGCGCGTCGTTGAGCGGAAAGAGCGCGTCGGCGAGCGCCATCGGCGACTGGCCCGCGCGGCACCAGCGCCAGCCGAGCCACGTGTTCGCGGCCGCGATGCCGGCGCGGTTCCATGTCGGGAACGCGGACGGTTCAACCTGCGCGGGAAGGTCGCGCGAGCGCGGCGGCGCGCGCAGCGCGTGCGGATCGGCGACGTCGCTCGCAAGACCGATGCGGATCACGCCACGGCCGAAGTGTTGCGGACGAGCGTCGTGCCAGCCGTACAGCACCGGCGCGTTCTGAG
>CALFNI010000056.1 GCA_937902695.1 uncultured Rhodanobacteraceae bacterium | reverse complement strand
CGAAGGTCTCGTACGTGCCCTGCACGATGCCCTGCGAGCCGATGTAGATCCACGACCCCGCCGTCATCTGGCCGTACATCATGAGGCCCTTGCGATCGAGCTCGTTGAAATGCTCCCAGGTCGCCCACGCCGGCACGAGATTCGAGTTCGCGAGCAGCACGCGCGGCGCGTCCCGGTGCGTCGGGAACACGCCGACCGGCTTGCCGGACTGGATCAGCAGCGTCTCTTCGTCGCCGAGCTCGCGCAGCGATTTCAGAATCGCATCGAAGCATTCCCAGTTGCGCGCGGCGCGGCCGATGCCGCCATAGACGACGAGCTCGCTCGGCTTCTCGGCGACGTCCGGATCGAGGTTGTTCTGGATCATGCGGAACGCGGCTTCGGTGAGCCAGCTCCGGCACGTCAGCGTGTTGCCGCGCGGCGCGCGGATCACGCGGGCGGTGTCGATGCGAGTGGGGGCATTCATGGGTCGATCCCGTACGGCGAGCGGCACATTATAGATAGGCTTTCGTCCGCCGATCCTTTCCGTGTGCACCGGCGTCACGCTAGGCTCCGGCACATCATCCGGCCGATCCTCGTTCGCCGCCCGCCGCGGCGCGGGTCGCTGCGGCACGAAAAAAGCGCCGGTGGCTTCGCGACAGCATCTTCCAATGGGGACACGCACAATGACGATTGCCTCGCCCGCGACGCGTTCCGGCCTTCGCCGCCGTCCGCTCGCGCTCTGCCTTGCCGTGATCCTCGCGGCTCCTGCGACGCCGGCGCTCGCCGCGACGATCACGGTCAGCAATTGCGCCGACGCCGGCGCGGGCTCGTTGCGCGATGCCGCTGCATCGGCCATCAGCGGCGACACGATCGACTTCAGCGCAACGCTCGACTGCAGCACCATCTCGCTGACCTCGGGCGCCGTCACGATCGGCCAGGGCGGCGACGGCCAACCGATCGTGAATCTCACGATCGACGGTCCCGGCCGCGATGCGCTGACGCTCGACGGTGGCTATGCCGATCGCGTGCTCGTCCACGATGCCGGCCCAGCCGGCGCGCTGACGATTTCGGGCATCAGGCTGCAGCACGGCGTCATCGACGGCGACGGCGGCTGCATCGTCTCGGCGGGCAGCATCAACCTCAGCGACGTCGAAGTGTCCGAGTGCATGGCCGGCATCGGCGGGAGCGGCGGCGCCCACGGCGGCGGCATCAGTGTCGCCGGCGACGCGACGCTGCTGAGGAGCTTCGTCGGCGACAACAAGGTCGATGGCACGGACGGCTATGCGTATGGCGGAGGCCTCTACGCCGGCGGCACCGCGACGCTGACGTCGACGACGATCAGCGGCAACTTCGCGACATCGGACAGCGGCGGCTCGTTCGGCGGCGGAATCGCCGTCGGCAAACGCGCAGGCAACCTGCAGGGTACGCTCGCGGCCTCGTCGAGCGCGATACAGAACAACAGCGCGACGTCGCACTGCGGCTTCTGCGGCGTCCGCGGCGGCGGCGCGTTCGTCTACGGCAACTCGACGTTCGAGGCGAGCACCATCAGCGGCAACGCCGCTTTCAGCGACGCGCACTACGGCGCGGGCGGCGGCCTGTATTTCAATGCCGTCTCCGGTGCGTCGCCGGTCGGCGCGACGCTGATCGATACGGACCTCGGCAGCAACTCGGCCGACGAAGACGGTGGCGCGATCGGCGCGAGCGGCGATCTATCGATCACGCGCGGCACGATCTCGGGCAACTCCGCGCAGAACGGCGGCGCGATCGTGCTGCTCGGCGGCAACATGGATCTCGCCGGGAGCCTGCTGACCGGCAACATCGCGATGGATCGCGGCGGCGGCATCTTCGTCCATGGGTACGGCGACGCCGCGGCGGAGAACTCGACCGTGTCGGAAAACATCGCCCTCGGCAACGCCGGCGCCATCGCGAACATGTACGGCACGGTGCATCTCTCGAGCTCGACGCTGACCGCGAACACGGCGAACGGCACCGGCGGCGGCATCTGGTTCTACAACCCCTACTACACGCTGGCGCTTGAAAGCACGATCGTCGCGGGCAACGCCGCGGGCGGCAATCCGGACGACGTCTTCGCGCCCGGCGGCACGGTCGAAGGCTCGCACGATCTCATCGTCGCGGCGCTGAGCCTCGATGTCCCGCCCGACACGCTCGGCGGCGATCCGATGCTGCTGCCGCTCGCCGACAACGGCGGTCGCACGATGACGCACGCGCTCGCCGATGGCAGTCCCGCGATCGACGCCGGCGACAATCCGCTCGGCCTCGCAACCGATCAGCGCGGCGACGGATTCGTTCGCGTGTTCGGCGGCGCGGCCGATATCGGTGCGTTCGAAGTGCAGCCGGCAGCGCCCGCCGATCGCATCTTCGCCGACGGCTTCGATCCGTAGCGCCGCTATGTGCGGCGCACGCCCCAACCGCGCTCGTACTGCACCGGCGGCATGATCGCGACACCGAGCTCCTGCGCCGCGCGGCGCGGAAAATACGGATCGCGCAGGAGCTCGCGCGCCATGACGATGAAGTCCGCATCGCCGCGCGCGAGGATCGCCTCGGCCTGCCTGGCGTCCGTGATGAGGCCCACGGCTGCGGTCGCGATGCCGGCCTCGCGCCGGATGCGCGCGGCGAACGGCACCTGATAGCCAGGCGCCGTCGGAATCGACGGATGCGGCACGGTCCCGCCCGACGAGCAGTCGATCACGTCGACGCCGTCGCGCTTCAGCATGCGCGCCAGCTCGACGCATTCGTCGATATCCCAGCCGCCCGGCGCCCAATCCGTCGCCGAAAGACGCACGAACAACGGTTTCGGCGCGGGCCACGCCTCGCGCACTGCAGCGACGACTTCGCGGACGATGCGCGCACGATTTTCGAGCGAACCGCCGTACTCGTCGTCGCGACGATTCGAGAGTGGCGAGAGGAACTCGTGCAGGAGATACCCGTGCGCCGCATGGATCTCGATGACATGAAAGCCCGCGTCGCGGGCGCGCAGCGTGGCCGCGTGGAAGTCCGACACCACCTTCGCGATGCCCGCGGCATCGAGCGCGACCGGCATCGGATAATCGTCGTCGAATGCGATCGCGCTCGGCGCGACCGGCGTCCATGCGCCCTCGCCCGCCGCCAATGCCTTCCCGCCGCGCCAGGGCACTTCGGTGCTGCCCTTGCGGCCCGCGTGCGCGAGCTGGATGCCGGGCGCCGCGCCCTGCGCCGCGACGAAGCGCGCGACGCGCGCCCAGGCATCGCGCTGCGCATCGTTCCAGATGCCGGTGTCGCCCGGCGAGATGCGGCCTTCGGGCGAGACGGCTGTCGCCTCGGTGAACACGATGCCGGCACCGCCGACCGCGCGGCTGCCGAGATGCACGAAGTGCCAGTCGTCCGGCATGCCGTCGACTGCCGAGTACTCGCACATCGGCGAGACGACGATGCGGTTGCGAAGCGTCAGCTCGCCGATCGTCGGCGTATCGAACAGGTGCATCCGGGTTCTCCGCGGCGATCGCCTCACATGGCGGCCGCCGGCCGTCTTTGCAACCGGGCTCTTCGCAGCCGGTTTGCGTGGGTGAAACCACCGATGCGCGGCGGCCGGCGCCGCATTACGATCGCGCGCACCATCCGGCCGGGGAAGCGCGCGATGCTGCGGACATTGGCTTGCTTGGTGTGCGTCGCGTGTCCGGCATTCGCGGCCGCGGCGGACGGCGACGTCGATCCCACGCTCGGCGGCGGTCAGGTCACGCTCGCGCGTCCGCCCGACTTCCCGACTGCGCCGACGCCGACCGGCGACGTGCTCGGCCTCGCCGACGGCGCGTACCTGTGGATCATGGCGAACCAGGATTCGACCGTATGGATCGGCCGCACGCTGCACGACGGCGGCGCCGACGCCACGTTCGGGAGCGACGGTTCCGGCCGCGTGACATTGAGCGACTGCATCGGCTTCAGGGCGACGTTCCTCGCCGACGACGGCGCCGGCGGCGCGTTCGCATGGACCGGCGCCTGCCTCGCGCACGTCGAGCCGGACGGCAGCCTCGAGGTCGGCTTCGGCGGCGTGCCGCTGTTCGGCAGCGACTACACGATCGTCGATTTCGCGCGCGATGCCTCCGGCCGCTTCGTGTTCGCCGCGACGACCGGACGCACCTGGGACGTGCTCCGCTACGAAGCGGACGGCGCGACGCCCGACGCGACGTTCGGCAGCGCCGGCCATGTGCAAATCGAGATCCCGGCCACGAACAACCTCCGCGGCATCAACGCGCTCGCCGTGCGCGACGACGGCCGCATCGTCGCAGCCGGCTGGCGCGGCAACGACCACGGCCCGAACCTCGTCGTCGCCGAGCTGACCGAATCGGGCGAGCTCGATCCGGCGTGGAACGGCGGCGCGGTCGTCGATCTCGACGCGCCGTCCGGGCAACCCGGCATCGAGGCAACCTCGCTCGCCATCGATGCGGACGGCAGCGTCGTCGTCGGCGGCTTCGAGGCGAGCGGCGTCGTCGGCTGCTGCATTCTCGTGACGCGGCTCGATACGAGCGGAACGATCGCAGGCGACTTCGGCCTGCGCGAGTTCGATCTCGGCAACACGTCGCTCGGCTCGTTCTTCGAAGGCCGTGATGCCGTCGCGATCCGGCGCGACGGCTCGATCCTGTTCGCGACGACGGCATTCCCGGTCTCGACGGACCATCGCACGCAGTTCGCGCTGCTGAAGACCGATCCGAACGGCCTGCTCGATGCTACGTTCGGCGACGGCGGCTGGCGCGGCTACACGATCGACGATCCGGACAACGCGGGCCAGACCGGCGACTACGATCAGCTGCACGCAATCGCCGTCGACGACGCGTCCGCGCTCGTGTTCGGCCGTATGTTCTTCGAGGACAACTCGAATGGGCGCGACTACGTCAGCATGGTCCGCGCGACGTTCGCGCCGCCGGACCGGATCTTCGCCGGCGGATTCGACGATTGACGACGCAAATGCTCGCGCGCTCAACCACTAAGCGCGCATTCCTCGCGTCGTTGCTACGCATGCGGCACATGTGCTCGAACCTCTTAGCGGACGTTTAACGGCGTCTGTGATGCAGTGCGCCTCACGGGGGAAGGCGCAAGCACGGGGTGCAGGCATGGCGTCGATCGATCTTGACGTGGCGAACAACGTGCGCGCTTTCATGGCGTCGTGCGTCGGCTCCGATTTCAGTCTCGAGCGCATCCAGCGCGGGCTTCGCGAAGCGGCCTGGTATTCGCCGCGCGATCGCCGTGCCGTGCGCGCGCTGTGCGACGCGAGTCCGGCGATGCTGACGCGCTGGCTCTTCGAACGCGAGCGCGAAGGCCGCTACACGGGCCTCATCATGGTCTGGCCGCCCGGCTATTCGACGCCGATCCACGATCACGACGGCCTGTGGGGCATCGAGTGGGTGCTGCAGGGCGCGCTCGGCGTCGACGATTTCGAGGTCGTCGACCGCGGCGACGGCTACGCCGACACGCGCTTCATCGGCACCACCGTGCTCGACGAAGGCCAGTCGTGCGCGTTTCTCGGCACGCGTGGCCACGCGCATCGCTGCAGCAATCTCTCGTCGCGCCGGCCCGCGATCACGCTGCATCTCTATGGCGGCCTGCTCGAGATGTACCGCAACTACGAATCGACGCGCAGCGGACGCGTCGTCGCGCAGCCGCACATCGCCGCCGTCGACGGCCATATCGGCGCGTCCGGCGT
>CALFNI010000055.1 GCA_937902695.1 uncultured Rhodanobacteraceae bacterium | reverse complement strand
ATCGGCCGCCGCAACACATCGACCCTCCCCACGACGGGGAGGGCTCAGGCGCCGGCCAGCGTACGACCCCCGGCGACCACCCGGCGCGCGAGCGCGCCTGCGATCCAGTAGCAGAGATCGGCCGGCCTCTCGATCGTCCAGACGACGAAATCGGCCCGCTTGCCAACCTCGAGCACGCCGCGATCGGCCAGGCCGAGCGCGCGCGCCGCGTTGACGGTCGTGCCGCGCAGCGCTTCCTCGGGCGTCAGCCCGAACAACGTGCACGACATGCCCATCGCGAGCCGTAGCGAAAGCAGCGGCGAGGTGCCCGGGTTGCAGTCCGACGCGATGGCGATCGGCACGCCGTTGGCGCGGAACGCGTCGATCGGCGGCAGTTTCGTTTCGCGCAGCGCGTAGTACGCGCCCGGCAGGAGCACGGCGACGGTGCCATGCGCGGCCATCGCGCGCACGCCGTCGTCGCTCGCATGTTCGAGATGCTCGGCGGAACGCGCGCCGAACTCGGCCGCAAGCGCGGCGCCGCCGAGGTCCGAGAGCTGATCGGCGTGAAGCTTGACGGGAATGCCGAGCGCGCGCGCCTTCTCGAATACGCGTCGCGTCTGTGCCGGCGTGAACGCGATGCGCTCGCAAAACGCGTCGACCGCGTCGGCGAGGCCTTCGCGCGCGACGGCCGGCAGGATTTCCTCGCAGATCGCGTCGATGTACGCGTCGGGCCGGTCCTTGAACTCCGGCGGCAGCGCGTGCGCGGCAAGCAATGTCGTGCTGACGCCGATGCCGAGCGTTGCCCCGATGCGGCGCGCGACGCGCAGCATCTTTTGCTCGCCGTCGAGATCGAGGGCGTAGCCCGACTTGATCTCGAGCGTCGTCACGCCGTCGGCGACGAGCGCACGCGCGCGCGGCAGCGAGGCCACGAGCAACGCATCCTCGTCGGCGGCACGCGTCGCGCGCACGGTCGACATGATGCCGCCGCCCGACCGCGCGATGTCCTCGTAGCTCGCGCCGCCGAGGCGCCGCTCGAACTCGTCCGCGCGATCGCCGCCGAAGACGAGATGCGTGTGGCAGTCGACGAGGCCTGGCGTGATCCACGCGCCGCCGACCGATTCGACGCGATCGGCCAGCGCATCGGCGCGGTCCGGCAGCGTATCCATCGGGCCGGCGAACGTGATGACACCGTCCTTCCAGCCGAGCGCCGCCGCTTCGATCGCGCCGTAGCGCGCGCCGTTCGCGCGCATCGTCGCCAGGCGGCAATCGGTGAGCAATGCATCCCAGCGCGTCGTCGTCATGACGCTAGTTTCGCGGTTCGCGGACAGGCGCGCCAGACGCGGGTGGAAATGCCCCGGGCGCGCGGCTAGGCTCCGTTCTTTCGACTCGGGAATACGCGATGGCGCTGACTTCGTTCTGGGCGGGACACGCCTGGCTGCCGGACGGGTTCGCGAGCGATGTCGCGATCCGCATCGATGGCGGCGCGCTCGCCGGCGTCGCGGCCAATGCGAAGGGTCCGTCGTCCGTTGGCCGCTTCGTGCTGCCGGGCATCGCGAACCTGCACTCGCACGCGTTCCAGCGCGCGATGGCGGGTCTGGCCGAGCGCCAGGCGAACGGCGACGACAGTTTCTGGACCTGGCGCGAGGTCATGTATGCATTCGCCGGCCGCATCGGTCCGGACGATCTGCAGGCGATCGCGGCGCAGCTCTACGTCGAGATGCTGAAAGCGGGCTACACGCAGGTCTGCGAGTTCCATTACCTGCACCATCAGCCCGACGGCACGCCCTACGACGATCCGGCTGCGATGTCGCTCGCGCTGATCGAAGCTGCCGGCGAGGCCGGCATCGGGCTCACGCTGCTGCCGACGCTGTACATGACCGGCGGCTTCGATGGCCGGCCGCTCTCGGAACGCCAGCGCCGCTTCGGTCATGACGTCGACGGTTATCTGCGGCTGCTCGAACGCTTGCGCGGCGAGGAATCGTCGCGTCTTCGTGTCGGCATCGCGCTGCATTCGCTGCGCGCCGTGCCGGAAGCGGCGATGCGCGACGTGCTCGCGTCGGACATCGCGCACGCGGGTCCGATCCACATCCACGTCGCCGAGCAGATCGGCGAGGTGCAGGATTGCCTGCAGATCCGCAATGCGCGGCCGGTCGAATGGCTGCTGGATCACGCGCCGGTCGATGCGCGCTGGTGCCTCGTCCACGCGACGCACCTGACCGAAAACGAAATGCGCAGGCTTGCGGTAAGCGGCGCCGTCGCAGGGCTGTGCCCGACCACCGAGGCGAATCTCGGCGACGGGCTCTTTCCGCTGAAGGCGTATCTCGATGCCGGCGGCCGCATCGGCGTCGGTTCCGACAGCCACATTTCGGTGTCGGCCGTCGAGGAACTGCGCTGGCTCGAATACGGTCAGCGGCTGATCACGCGTCACCGCAACATCGGTGCGTCGCGCACCTCGCCGCATACGGGCGATACGCTGCTGCGGCTCGCGCTCGCCGGCGGCGCGCAGGCGGCCGGCGTCGACGTCGGCACCCTGAAGCCGGGCGCGCGCGCCGATTTCGTCGTGCTCGACGACGAGGCGCCGCTGCTCGCCGGCCGCGCTGTAGCCGATGCGATCGACACGTGGATCTTCGCGGGCAACGCGAGCCTCGTGCGCGACGTCGTCGTCGCCGGCGAGCCGGTCGTGCGCGATTTCCGGCACCGCGACGAGGAACGCATCGCGGCGCGTTATCGCGACGTCGTCGAGCGCCTCGCGAAGGCAACCTGATTTTTTCCCCTCCCGCTTGCCGGAGGGAGGCAACCTGATTTTTCCCCTCTCCCGCTTGCGGGAGAGGGTAGGGTGAGGGCAAGCAAGCGGAACGCTCCACAAGATTGCCCTCACCCCAACCCTCTCCCGCAAGCGGGAGAGGGGAGAGCGCGAAGCGCACTAATCGGCTTTCAGCATCGCACGCACGTCGTCGTAGCGGCCGTCATTCGGCGCCGGCGCGATCGCGAGCAGGTGCGCGAGCAACGGATAGACGTCGACGTTGTCGAACTCCGGCACGCGCAAACCCGACTTGAACGCAGGACCGTGCGCAACGAACAGCGCGCGCATCGTCGGATCGTCGTTGTCGTAGCCATGCTCGCCGTGCGAAAAATGCGTGCGGCCGGCGGCATCGCGGTGCGTCGTGATGATCCAGCCGTCGTCGGCGAGGCAGAGCAGCGCCGGCACGCGCGGATTGGTGCCGTAGTGGAGGCGCGAAGGAACGGCGGACTTGCGCCAGCACCGCATATGCTCGTGCGGCGCGAGGATCGTGCGCTCGATCGCGGCGGCATTGGCCGGCTTCGGATTCATGCCGGCGAGGATGCCGCCGGTCACCAAACCGGCTTCGTCGGTGTCGACGAGGTCGTCGAGATAGATCTGCCGCTCCGGCGCCGTCGCGGTCATGCCGTGGTCGGAGACGATCACGATGTTCGCGCGCTCGAAAAGTCCGCGCGCTTGCAGCCCGTCGACGAGCCGCGCGAGTGCCGCGTCGACTTCGCGCATCGCCGCATCGACGTGCGGCGAATCGGGGCCGTCGTCGTGTCCTGCATGGTCGACCTGTTCGAGATAGAGCGTGTAGAACGACGGCCGCGCATCGCCGCGAAGATCGGTCCAGCGCAAGAGCTGATCGACGCGCTGATCCGGCGTCAGCGTGCCGTCGAAGTGCAGCCACCGGCTTGGGCGCACGCCGTCGATGGCAACGTCGGATCCGGGCCAGAACATCGTCGCGGCATGGCGTCCCTGCTTCTCGACGCTGACCCAGAGCGGCTCGCCGCCCCACCACGCCGGATCGGCGATCGTGCCGGCATCCTTGTAGACGAATGCCTTGCCCGACACCGGATCGATCATCCGGTTGTTGACGATGCCGTGATGATCCGGATAAAGCCCCGTCACGAGCGTGTAGTGGTTCGGGAATGTCAGCGTCGGAAACGCGGGCTTCATCGCATCGGCGCGCACGCCGTCGGCGGCGAGCGCGGCGAGCGTCGGTGTCAGGCCGCGATCGAGGTAATCGGCGCGGAAGCCGTCGATCGAGATCAGGATGACCGGATCGGCGAGCGGCGCTTCGCTGCGAGGTGCCGGCGCGGCGCAGGCCGCGACGACGAGCACAAGCGCGAGCAAAGCGATGCGATTGGAGAACGCAGCCATGCAACGCGGATCCCGGGAACGGCAATCCGCCTATGGTGACGCAGGCGCGCTACGGATGTCTTGCGCTGCGCGGCGCGTTTACATGCGCACGCCGGACGCGCCGATGTGG
>CALFNI010000054.1 GCA_937902695.1 uncultured Rhodanobacteraceae bacterium | reverse complement strand
TCGTCATCGTGGCGCTGATGCGGCTCACCAGCGATCGGATGCCGCACGGGCGACTGCGCCGCTCGGCGCTCGCGCTCGCGTTCGTCGTCGTCGCGACGATCTTCACCGGCTTCGGCGCCCAGGCCGTCTGGATCGGCCTCGACTGGCACAACGCGTTTTCCGATACCGAGAATCAGCTTGCGCGTGCGCTGGTCGGCGCGGTCTTCTTCGGCAGTTTCGTCGCCGGACTCGGCCGCGCGCTGCTCTCGCCGGGCCGCCCGTCGTGGCGCCTGCCCGAGATCACGAACGAAGTCGCCAGCGCGCTCGCCCTGTTTCCGTGGCTGCTCGGCGGCGCGATCGCGGTCAGCATCGTGCTGCGGCGGATCAACAGCGTCGCCAACGCGAGCCTTGCTGCGACCGTCGCGGCGAGTCTCGTCAGCGCGCTGCTTTACGCCGCCATCATCCTCTGGGCGCTGATCCGCATCGCGAAGGCGCGCCGGCAGGTGCCGGAGCGCGCGGATGCGAAGCCGGGCGAGGCGCCGCCGCATTCGCTGTGGGCGACGCTGACGCTCGGCGCCGCATGGATCGCCGCCGCGACCGCGCTCGCCGCCGCGCTGTTGGGCTTCGTCGCGTTCGCGCAGTTCCTCGCCGCGCTGATCGTGCGCGCGCTGATCGTCGGCGGCGCGTTCTTCCTGCTCGTGCACTTGATCGAGGATATTTTCTCCACGCTCGTCGCCGCGCGCGAGACCTGGATGCAGGAGACGCTCGGCGTCGAGAAGCGCACGCTCGATCAGGTCGCCGTGGTGCTGTCGGGCGCGTTCCGCGTCGTTGCGTTCGTGTTCGCGCTGTCGCTGGTGCTGGCCGGGTTCGGCAGCGGGCGCGCGGAGCTCTCGCAGCTCGGCGCGCAGTTCGGTTCGAGCACGCTCAAGCTCGGCTCGATCGAGATCACGCCCGACGCCGTGCTCGGCGCGGTCGCGGTGTACTTCCTCGGCATGCTCGCGCTGCGTGCGCTGAAGCGCTGGCTGCACGATCGCTACCTGCCGACGACGAAGCTCGATCCGGCGATGCGAACGTCGGTCACGACGCTGCTCGGCTATGCCGGCGCGATCGTCGTGATCGGCTTCGCGCTGTCGGCGCTCGGGCTTTCGGTCGATCGCATCGCGTGGGTGGCGAGCGCGCTGTCGGTCGGCATCGGCTTCGGCCTGCAGGCCGTCGTGCAGAACTTCGTCTCCGGCCTGATCCTGCTCGCCGAGCGGCCGGTCAAGGTCGGCGACTGGATCGCGCTCGGCGACATCGAAGGCGACATCCGCCGCATCAACGTGCGCGCGACCGAAATCCAGATGGGCGACCGTTCGACGATGATCGTGCCGAACTCCGAGCTCATCACGAAGACCGTGCGCAACGTGACGCTCGCGAACGCGCAGGGTCGCGTGCAGATCAAGCTGCCGATGCCGCTCGATACCGATGCCGACGCCGTCATCGCCGCGATGCGCGGCGCGTTCTCGTCGAACGCGGCGGTGCTCGAGAATCCCGGGCTGTCGGTGACGCTCGACGGCATCCAGAACGCGACGCTGATCTTCGTCGGCGTTGCGTTCATCGCCAATCCGCGCCAGGCGGGCAGCATCAGGAGCGACATCCTGCTCGACATTCTCGCGCGCCTTCGCGAAGGCGGCATCGAGATGGTCAGGCCGCAGGAGGTTGCATACCGGACGATCGGCGGTCCGGCACAGCCGAGCACGCCGTTCGAATCGTAGCGCGCTGTCCGGGCCGTTTACATAGGTGACGCGCGCTCATGCCGCAGCGCGGCATTGTGGCGCGCGTCACCGAATCATCAAACGCAAATTGCGCGATAACGCGAATATGATGTTTTGCGTGCGGCGAACGCGCATCATCGCGTGTGGCCGCGGCCTCCCGGCGCACGCTGAACCATCGCGCCCATGCCGCGGATTCCCCAATTCGCATCCGACAAAGGGTCGTTCCGATGAACACGTGTTGCCTGTCGTTTGTTATCGGAAGTTTCGGCGCCGCGCTCGCAAGCGGTGCCATCGCGGCGCCATCGCCGCAGACGTATGCCGTCGCGCCGCACGCGGACATCCTTCACGGCGACGCCGTGAGGAGCGACGCGCGCGGCGCACGTGCGCGCGCGACGCATTTCGCTTCCGCCGGCGCACCGCAGCCCGCGGGCACCGGCACCGGCAACTGGAGCCTGCTTGGTCCGCCGGGCGGTGACGTGACCGATGTCGCCGCATCGCCGACGGCCGCAGGCGTCGTCCTGGCCGGCGTCGCGCCGGGCGGCACATGGGGCGGCACGATGTACCGCTCGGCCGACGACGGCGCGACGTGGACGCCGGTCGCGAACTTCTCGAACCGGAGCGTGCACGACATCGAGTTCGCGCCGGACGGCAAGGCCTGGGCCGCGACGCAGGATGCCGTCTGGAGCTCGATCGACGACGGCGTCACCTGGACGCACCACACGCTGACCGGCGTCGATCCGAACAACGACGAAGTGTTCGACGTCGCGATCGATCCGTCGAACGCCGATACGATCTGGATCGGCATTACCGACGCCGGCGGCGCCCAGGCCGTCAACCTGATGCGCTCGACCGACGGCGGCACGACGTGGACCGACATGACGCCGCCGCACGGCGGGCCGATGGTCGGCGCGGCCATCGCGATCGACCCGACCGACTCGAACACCGTCATCGCCGGTTTCCACGGCGACTTCGGCGGCGGCGAAGTCTGGGTGACCACCAACGGCGGCGCCAGCTGGGACGAACGCGACGCCGGCCTCAACGGCGAGCCGATCAACGCGCTCGCCTACGACGGCACGCGCCTGCTCGTCGGCGGCGGCCAGCTGTTCGGCTCGCAGTTCCTCGGCCTCTACACCTCGCCGGATCTGGGCGTCACGTGGACCGCGCTCGACGACGGCACGTGGCCGCTGCTCGTGGTGACGGACATCGCCGTCGACCCCAACGATTCGCAGACGATCCTCGTCTCGACCGACGGCGCCGGCATCAACCGGACCACCAACGGCGGCACGAGCTGGGACACCGGGATCGGCGGCACCGGCGCGCTCGCGGCGCAGTCGATCCGCTTCGCGCCGGGGAGCTCGACGGAGCTCTTCAGCGGAGCGACGTCGCTCGCCGTCTGGAAATCGAGCGACGGCGGCGACACGTTCGCCGAATCGGCGACCGGCATTTCGGAATTGCCGCTGTTCGCGATCGCGTCGAGCCCGACCGATCCGCAGCAGATCGCGGTCGCGTTCCAGGGCAACAATTCGGGCGGCGTCTTCAGCTCGTCCGACGGCGGCGCGACGTGGGTCGTCGAGTCCGCTCCGCCGACCCGGTACAGCAAGGTCGGCTATTCGCCCGACGGCACGCTCTACGCGATCTCGAGCGGTCCTTCGAGCGTTGCGCCGGAAGGTTTGTACCGGCGCGAAAGCAACGGCTCGTGGACGAGCCTCGGTCCCGATCAGGGCGATCTCTACGAATCCGATCTCGCCTCGCTCCGCTTCAGCATCAACGATCCGAATCTGATCCTGCTCGGCGGGTCCGACTTCGGTGTCGCCGGCTTCGCGGTCACGGTCTGGCGCTCGACGAACGCCGGCGCGGACTGGACGAAGGTCTATGCGGGCCGCGACAACGATTTCACGACCGACATCGAGATCGTCGAGGACGGCACCGACCAGAACATGGTCGCCTCGTACGACGGCTTCACCGATCCGAACCAGGGCGGTGCGTTCAACTCGACCGACGGCGGCGCGACGTGGAACCTCGCCGTGACGGGCTTGCCCGATTACGCCCGCGCGCCGCGCCTGTGCACGTCGCTCGCGAATCCCGGCACGATCTGGATGTCGCTGGCGACGGACGCGAGCCACAGCGGCGTCTACCACACCGAGGATGCCGGCGCGAGCTGGAGCTCGACCGGATGGACCGGCGATTTCATCGCCGACATCGCCTGCGATCCGTCGGATCCGCAGGTGCTGTACGTCGCGCAAGGCACCGGCGCGAAAGCGGCGCGCTCGGCCGATCAGGGCGCGACGTTCACCGACTTCGACACGGGCCTCGACAACGCCGGCGGGCCGCGCGACATCGCGATCACGGCCGACACGTCGGCGCCGCGCCTGCTCATGGCGACGAGCAAGGGCAGCTACGCGACGCCGATTCCGGGCGGCGGCGTGACGGATCGGATCTTCGCGGACGGCTTCGACGGGCCGTAATCGCAGCAACAGAGGACGAACGGCGCGCCACGTGCGCGCCGTTCGCTTTTGCGCGCAACGGCTCGCCGCGTGCGACGTTCGCCGCGGCGCACAACCAGCGAATGGCCGTTGCGGTACGAGTCTTGTCGTAGCGAATCTCGGCGCGGCAGAACGGGAGAAATCCTCGATGCGCGTCGCCGCTGTGATTCTCGGATTCGTGGCGTTGGCCAGTCTCGCCCGCGGTGCCAGCGAACTGGCGCCTGGTGTGGACCTCATCCCCGGCACGTTCGTGGCCGGCACTCAGCCGGACGGCAACACCGTCGTGTTCGCGGCGCCCGACGGCCTCGTCGTCTTCGACACCGGACGGTATCCGACGCATGCCCAGCAGATCGTCGATCTCGCAAACGCGGCGAAGAAGCCCGTCGCCGCGATCGTCAACAGCCACTGGCATCTCGATCACGTCGGCGGCAACCTGCTGCTGCGCGAGAAGTATCCCGGCGTGCGCGTCTACGCGAGCGGCGCGATCGAGGATGCGATGCACGGTTTTCTCGCGAACTATCGCGCGCAGCTCGAGGACGCCATCGCGAAAGCCGGCGACGACACGGCGAAGCAGGCGCCGCGGCGTGCCGAGCTCGCGCTGATCGACGCCGGCCCGAAGCTCTTTCCGGACCAGCGCATCGGCGAGACGTCGACGCGCACGATCGCGGGCCAAGCGTTTCGTGTCGGCTTCGAAGGTCACGCCGTTACCGCCGGTGACGTATGGATTATTGATCCCGCGTCGCGCGTGCTCGCATCGGGCGACCTCGTCACGTTGCCTGCGCCGCTGTTCGACACGGCCTGTGCCGAGCACTGGAAGGATGCGCTGGGCCGACTCGGCGACGTCGACTTCAAGCTGCTCGTGCCGGGCCACGGCGCGCCGATGGGGCGCGCGGATCTCGCGACGTACCGCCGCGCGTTCGATCGTCTGCTCGAATGCGCCGCGGGCAAGTCGCCGAAGCAGGCGTGCATCGATGGATGGATGCACGACGCCGAGGCGCTGATTCCGGCGAGCGACGAGAAGCTGGCGCGATCGCTGCTCGACTACTACGTCGACGGCAATCTCCGCGGCGATCCGGCGGGCAGGCGGAAGCTCTGTGAAACCTGACCGGCGCGAATCGCCGCGTCAGAGCTCGAAGCCGTCCGCAAAGATGATGTCGTGCGTTTCGAACGCGCCGATGTCCGGATTGTCGCCGTAGACACGCGGGTTGCCTGCAACGTCGTACGGTTCCAGATTGAATATGAATCCGCCCGGGGTGCCCATGTCGCGGAGCGGCGAGAGGTCATGCAGCGAGAAATCCGGATAGAACATCGGGTCAAGCGACACGACTCCCGTCGCCTGGGCGGCATTTGCCGCTTCGGCGAGATCGTCCAGATCGTCGTTCGCAAGGTACGTCCACGCCGGATACTCGAAGCGGACCGCGTCGAGCGGGCTGCCCCAGAAGATGTCGTTCGCCGCGACCGCGATACACATCGAGGCATACACATCGAGACCCGCCGCCACTCCGGAAGAATTGCCTGCGAACGTCGAGCTCGT
>CALFNI010000053.1 GCA_937902695.1 uncultured Rhodanobacteraceae bacterium | reverse complement strand
CGAATCGTCGCTGCGTAGGGTGTCTCAAGTCGCGGTTACTTCCGGCACTTCGGACGACCGGCCTCGGCAGCGAATGTAGATTTGCCGGGCGCGGTGCGAGTGCCTATGCTTTTGCCCCTTTTTCTCGCGGGACGCTGTCCATGTTGATCAACGCCGAAGTCGCCAGGCAGAACATGATCGAGAACCAGGTTCGACCCTGGGAGGTGCTCGATCCGCGCGTGCTCGACGTGCTGGCCGCCGTGCGCCGCGAGGATTTCGTGCCGGCGCGCTATCGCGCGCTCGCGTTCGCGGACATGGCGCTGCCGATCGGCAACGGCGAGACGATGATGAAGCCGACCGTCGAGGGCCGCATGCTGCAGGCGCTCGACCTCGGTGCCGACGATCGCGTCCTCGAGATCGGCACGGGCTCGGGTTTCGTCACGGCGTGCCTGGCGCGCCTCGCGCGCTCGGTCACGAGCGTCGAGATCGACGCCGGCCTCGCCGATGCCGCGCGCGCGCGCATCGCGGCTGCCGGCGCGCACAACGTGCGCCTCGAAGTTGCCGACGCGGTGAAGACATTCAGGACCGGCGAGCGCTTCGACGCGGTCGTCGTCACCGGCGCGGTGTACACGCTGCCCGACAGCTTCCGCGCATGGGTGGCGCCCAAGGGACGCCTGTTCGCGATCGTCGGCGAATCGCCGGCGATGCAGGCCATGCTCTGCACGCGCGTCGACGAGACCCATTGGCGCGACGAGAGCCTGTTCGAAACGGACGTGCGTTATCTCACGCATGCCGAACCCCCGCGTCGTTTCGCGCTGTGAGCGCGACGGCGAGAACCTATCGAATCAGAGAAGGATGAATCCGATGATGCGCACCCGCTGCCTGCCGCTGGCCCTGATCATGGCCCTCGGCGCTCCCATGGCGCACGCCGACGACCTGATCCAGATCTACCAGGAAGCCCGCGCGTCCGATCCGACGCTGGCCGGCGCCGAGGCGACGAAGCTCGCGACCGACGAGAACGTCGATCAGGCGCGCTCGCAGCTGCTGCCGCAGATCGCGGCCGCGCTCTCCTTCACGCGTTCGCACGGCGGCAGCAACTCGCCGTCGTTCATCGGCGATCCGAGCAGCGGCGGAAACGAGCTCGTGCTGGGGTCCACGTCGACCGCCTACACGCGCTCGCTCGGCGCGACGCTCGACCAGAGCCTCGTCGACGTCAGCAAGTGGACGGCGCTGAAATCGAGCGAGTTCACGGCCCAGGCCGGCTCCGCAACGTATGACGCCGCGCAGCAGCAGCTCCTCGTCAACACGGCGCAGACCTACTTCAACGTGCTGACGGCGCTCGACGCGCTCAAGTTCGCCGACGCGAACGAAAAGGCGCTGAACCGCCAGCTCGAACAGGCGCAGCAGCGCTTCGAGGTCGGCCTCGCCGCCATCACCGACGTGAACGACGCCAAGGCGCAGCATGACGCGGCTGTAGCCAACGTCATCAGCGCGCAGAACAACGTCGACACCGCGCGCGAGACCGTGCGCCAGCTCACCAACAAGGAGCCCGGCGAGTTCAAGAAGCTCCGCGAGGACCTGCCGCTCGATCATCCGACGCCGGACGATCCCAAGCAGTGGGTCGATCTCGCGCTCAGGCAGAATCCGGTGCTCACCTCGTCCTCGCTGAACGTCGACGCGGCGAACGCGAACGTCAACACCGCGCGCGCCGGGCATCTGCCGGTGCTGAACGCGAACCTCGGTTATTCGCGCGCGCCGACCTGGGGCGACACCAACACGAACCTCGGAAACTTCCACGATTCGAGCGATCCGAAATGGGGGAGCTCCATCGGCGTGACGCTGAGCGTGCCGATCTTCTCGGGTGGCTTCGTGCAATCGCGCGTGCGCCAGGCGATCTACCAGCGCGACTTCGCGCAGGACCAGTACGAATTGAACCGCCGCCAGATCGAAGCCGCGACGCGCAACAACTTCCGTTCCGTCATTGCCGGCGCCAGCGAAGTCGAAGCGACCAAGGCCGCGGTGGTCTCCGCACAAAGCTCGGTCGAGGCGACGCAGGCCGGCTACGAAGTCGGCACGCGCACGATCGTCGACGTGCTGATCAGCCAGCAGACGCTGTTGCAGGCGCAATCGAGCTATTCGCAGGCACGCCACGCGTTCGTCATGGACGGCCTCCTGCTCAAGCAGGCCGCCGGCGTGATCGAAGTGAAGGACCTGCAGCTGATCAACGCGCTTCTGGAGTGACCCGCGCACGCGGCGGCGCGCCTGCGCCGTCGCGGAACTCGCCGGCGAGTACGCGCTCGACGATCGTCATCGTGCGCTCCACCGCGCCGCGTTCGCGTTCCATCACGCGATGCGCGGCCTCGCCCATCGTGCGCCGTTCGATCTCGCGCGAAAGGAGGCGCACGACGGCGGGACCGAGCGCGTCGCCGTCGGGGATGCGCAAGGCAGCGCCGGCCTTGATCAGGTCTTCGGTGACTTCGGCGAAATTGAACGTGTGCGGCCCGACGATGACGGGCCGCGCGAGCGCCGCGGGCTCGAGCAGGTTGTGCCCGCCGACCGGCACGAGGCTGCCGCCGACGAACGCGACATCGGCCGCCGCGTAGAAGCGCAGCAGCTCGCCCATCGTATCGACGACGAAACACTGCTTGGCACGATCGGCGTTGCCGTCGTCGCTGCGCGTCGCGGTGCGGAATCCGAATGCCCTGCACGCGGTCGCGAGCCCCTTGAACCGTTCCGGATGGCGCGGCGCGACGAGCAGCAGCGCATCGGGAAACCGGCGCAGCACTTCGGCGTGCGCCTTCAGGACGACCATCTCCTCGCCTTCGTGCGTGCTGGCTGCGATCCAGACCGGACGGTCGGCGCCGGCGCCCGCGCGAAACTCGCGGCCGAGATCGACGACGTCGGCCGGCACGCTCATGTCGAACTTGAGGTTGCCGACGATCGCGAGCCGCTCGGTCGGCGCACCGAGCGCGTGCAGACGCTCGTTGTCCGACGCCGACTGCGCCGCGATGAAACTCGCGCAGCGGATCGCCCGGCGCGCGAGCGGCTGGATCGGCCAGTAGCC
>CALFNI010000052.1 GCA_937902695.1 uncultured Rhodanobacteraceae bacterium | reverse complement strand
TCGAGAGCGTGCCTTCGTTGATGTACTGGGCGAGGATCGAGCCGACCGGATCGGCGAGGATGAACTCGGTCGCCGGCGAAACGCGCGCGAAATAGCGCGAGAGGCCCGTCATCGTCCCGGAAGAGCCGCAGCCGAACACGATCGCGTCGACGCGGCCGTCCATCTGCTCGAAGATCTCGGGGCCGGTCGTCGTCTCGTGCGCCAGCGGGTTGTCGGGATTGCCGAACTGGTTGATGAAGTACGCGCCCGGCGTCTCGCGCGCGATGCGCTCGGCGAGATCCTGGTAGTACTCGGGATGGCCCTTGGCGACGTCGGAGCGCGTCAGCACGACTTCGGCGCCCATCGCCTTCAGGTTGAAGATCTTCTCGCGGCTCATCTTGTCGGGCACGACGAGGATGAGCCGATAACCCTTCTGCTGTGCGACGAGCGCGAGGCCGAGGCCGGTGTTGCCGGCGGTGCCTTCGACGAGCGTCGCGCCGGGCTTGATCTTGCCGGCGCGCTCGGCGCCTTCGATCATCGAAAGGCCGATGCGGTCCTTGATCGATCCGCCGGGGTTGGCGCTTTCGAGCTTCAGGTACAGCTCGCAGCGGCCGGTGGCGAGCCGCTGCGCCTTGACCATCGGCGTCGCGCCGATGAGTTCGAGCACGCTCCTTGCGATCGTCATCTGGGCTCCGAGGTCAACGCCGGACCCGCGCACACGCGCGGGCCAAGTCCCTCAGGAGGACCGTGGCGACACAGTTCGCAAATGATAACCGAGCGGAGACGGGCGCCGCTGCCGGCCGGCGCGGCGCCCGGGAAACGCGAAGTCAGGCCCTTGCGGGGCTCAGTGCGTCGCCGGTCTGGCGTGTTCCCACATCGAGGTGAGGATGTCCTTGGCGCGCAGCTTCTCTTTCTTCATGTTGTGCAGCGTGACGTCGTCGATCGGGAGGACGCCGAGCTCCGCGTCGCGCACCTTGCTGTCGAGTTCCTTGTGGCGTTGATACAGCATGCGGAACTCGGAATTGCTCTGCATCAACGCCTCGACCTCTTTCTCGTTCTGTTCGAACATCAGCTGACCTCCTCTTTGCATGGACCGCGGGCGCGGTGGTGCGACAGCGTCGCACCACCGGCTGCGGGACTACGATGACGGGATTGCGCGATGGCTCTGGAGAGAGCCGCCTGACCAGGGGTCCAGCGCGACAGAAAAGTTCGTGAACCGGACGCGCGACGCCACTGCCATGAACGTCCGCGTGCACATGGGCTCTTAAGGAACTGAGGCGTTTGCATCCTCGGTCGCTTGTGCTGCACTCATGGGCGAAAGGTTTCTTGCCCCAAGTGATGTCGGCGAGCCGTACCACCTGGGAGATAGACGCTACTCCCCTCCCCGGACCTTGGCAACCGCGCAAGAAGCGTGCCCGCAGGATTTGTGATCGTCCCGTAGCGCCATCGTCAATCGCGTTAAAAATCAGTAAGTTGCCGATCCTGCGCGCTGGGCGTCGCGGGGCATCCGCGCGTTGCGACGAAGGATGTCGTAGACGGCTCCCGAACCCGCATCAGACCGCCGTTTCCGGCCGTGCGGCGCGTGCGCAACCGCGGCAGATCGCCCCCGCGGAAGGCTCGCACGACGCTCGCTAATCCGCGCCTTCCAGGCGGATTTCGACCTGGCCCGACTTGCCCTTGCCGGCCGCGCCGACCGCCTCGATCCGGTTCGCCGCGACCCCGGCCCCGATCAGGGCGTCGCGGATCGTCTGCGCGCGGGCGGTCGCGAGGGAGCGATTGCCGGCCGCCGTCGCCTCGATGCGGATCTTGGCGCCCGGCGCCGCATTGATGAGGTCGACCGCGGCGCCAATGCGTCCGCTGCCGGCGTCCGACAGGGTCGATTGCCCGGCGACGAAGCTCGATTCGCCGAGCGTCATGCGCCGATTCGCAGGGGCGGCCTTCGGCGCCGCGGCCGCTGCGCCGGCGTTGGCGAGCTCGGCTTCCTTGCGCGCGAGCGCAGCGGCCTTTGCCTGGGCGTCGGCGAGGCGTCGCGCCTGCGCCGCTTCGGCCCGGGCGGCCTCGGCAGCCTGCGTCGACTGCTCGTTCTCGGCGCGCGCCGCCTCGGCTTCGCGCGCGAGCCGCTCGGCTTCCTCGGCGCGGATCTGCGCCTGCAGGCGCTGCTGCTCGAGCTCGCGCCGCGCCTGCGCGGCATCGCGGCGCGCCGCTTCGAGCTGCAACCGGTCGTTTTCCTGCTGCAGGCCCACGCGCTCGCCCTCGGCTGCGACAGCCTGCGCGGTCAGGCGCGCGATCTCGATGCGACGCTCGGCGATGTAGGCGAGATGCGGGCGGTCGCCGCGGCTTCCTTCCTTGAGTGCGGCCAGCGCCGAACGCGCGCGATCCATCTGCACCGGCGCGAGCGCGCCGAGCTTCGGATCGGCCGAAAGCGTCGCGAAGCTGTCGGACAGGCGTTCGTATTCGGTGTCGCGCGCGACGGCGCGATGCGACGTCACGACGGATGCAAAGACCATGACGGCGAGGACGAAAACGAGGCGTGCGCTCATTGCTGCGACGCTCCCTCGGCGTGTCGCGCCGCCTCGTTCTGGAGCTCGACGTTCTGGCGGCGCAGCCTGTCGTTCGCCTCGCGCGCCTTGCCGAGCCGCGTGCGGGCCGCGGCAAGCTCGCTGTTGACGGACGACTCCTCGGCCAGCGCGGTGGCCTCGTCGTAATCGTGCTTCGCGGCAGCGGCGTTGGCGGACGCGAGGCCCTGCTCGGCCGCCCGCAGCTCCTGCGGCGCGTAGGTCGCCGCGCCTGCCGTGCGCGCGGCGGCGAGATTGCGCGAGGCGATGCCGAGGTCGTCGGCCGGCGGCTTGGTCGGCCCGCAGCCCGCGAGGGCTGTCGCCATGATCGCCATCGTCAGGATCGATGCCTTCGGGACCGGTACTTTCAGGAAGGGCAGTTTCAAAACCGGTTCCTTCAGAACCGTG
The DNA here is from genome assembly GCA_937902695.1 of uncultured Rhodanobacteraceae bacterium. Taxonomy (GTDB): domain Bacteria; phylum Pseudomonadota; class Gammaproteobacteria; order Xanthomonadales; family Rhodanobacteraceae; genus Dokdonella_A. The sequence goes on along the minus strand of CALFNI010000052.1, from coordinate 404 downwards.
AATCCGACATGGATTTTTGCGGCGCTTGGTGTCATAAAGCGGCGGCCCGGACAGCGAGGGGATTTGCGGTATTGTGGAAAGCCGCGAGCCGCTTTGGCAATGTCCGGCGCGGGCTGGGATCTGGGGAGCTCCCGAAGAATAGCGCGGTCGCGCCGCAGTATGGGTGGCGTCCGCACGAACTCGAGACGGCGTTCGGCAATCGACGAAGACGAGGGGACCGATGGATATCGGCTATTTCCTGAAGCTGATGACCGAGAAGGGCGCGTCGGACATGTTCCTGACGACGGGCGCGCCGGTGAACATCAAGGTAGAAGGCAAGCTCTATCCGCTCGGCAACACCGGGCTTCCCGGCGGCATGGTCAAGAAAATCGCCTACTCGCTGATGGACGAGGGCCAGGTGCCGC
>CALFNI010000051.1 GCA_937902695.1 uncultured Rhodanobacteraceae bacterium | reverse complement strand
TCCGCCGCGTGCTGCCGTTCACCGCGTACGCGGAAGGCTGGGCGCTGTATGCCGAGCGACTCGCGTACGAGCTCGGTTTCGAGAAGGATCCGCTCGACAATCTCGGCCGCCTTCGCGACGAGATGATGCGCGCGGTGCGGCTCGTCGTCGATTCCGGCATCCACTACAAGCACTGGTCCCGCGAGCAGGCGATCCAGTACATGATGGACAACACCGGCATGGCCGAGTCGGACGTCACGGCCGAGATCGAGCGCTATTTCGTCGATCCGGGCCAGGCGCTCGCCTACAAGGCCGGCATGCTGAAGATCCTCGAGCTTCGCGAGAAGGCCAGGCAGGCGCTCGGCCCGAAGTTCACGCTCGCCGAGTTTCACGATCAGGTGCTCACGCACGGTGCGCTGCCGCTCGCGCTGCTCGAGCGTGTCATCGACGACTGGATCAAGCAGAAGCAGGCGGGCTAGGCAACGCTCAAACTTCGTCGTTCCCGCGAAGGCGGGAACCCAGCGCCTTTGCTTGCGAAAAGGCGAAGGCGCTGGGTCCCCGCATTCGCGGCGACGACGGAGGGAGCGCGTGCGGCAATACCGCTGGATGACACCCGTCATCCGCGATCGCTGACGCGCGCACCTGCCGCGCCGGCCGCCGAAGCGCGACGATCCCTCCGCACCGTCGATGGTGCGGAAGGAGACGCCATGAAGCTTTCCGATATCGCGCTGCCCGGTTTCGAGCTTTCGTCCAGCCAGCGCGAAACGCTCGACAGGTACCTGCCGCTCGTGATCGTCGCGCTGCTCGTGTGGGTCGCGGCGCGCGGCGTGCGCAAGATGTTCTGGACTGCCTTCGGCCTCTTCTGGGCGTTCGGCGGCATGAGCACGCTGCGGCACCTCTTGCGCTGACAAGTAGTCGGCGAGCGCGATGGCGCGTCGCCGCTCCGGCTGCGGCCGGCCTATTCGGCGATTGCTACGATAGGCGCCACGGCCGCGCCGCGGCCTCGTCGTTCCGAAGGCCACCGCCATGAGCATGCAGGACACCGTCGCACTGATCGAACGCTATTACGCCGCCTTCAACCGCGGCGACTGGAACGCGATGCTCGATTGCCTCGCCGCCGATGTCGTGCACGATCTCAACCAGGGACCGCGCGAAAAGAACAAGGATGCGTTCCGCGCATTCCTGGGCCGCATGGACAAGAGCTATTCGGAGCAGCTCAAGGACATCGTCGTCCTCAGCAACGCCGACGGCTCGCGCGCGGGCGCCGAATACGTCGTGCACGGTACCTACAAGGTCAGCGACGAAGGCCTGCCGCCCGCGAAAGGGCAGAAGTACGTGTTGCCCGGCGGCGCATTCTTCGATATCCGCGACGGCAAGATCGCGCGCGTGACGAACTACTACAACCTGCAGGACTGGATCGCGCAGGTCGGCGGCTGACGCGGCGCCACGCGTGCACGATCAGAAGCCGCGCGTCGCGATCGTCGGCGGCGGTCCGGCCGGCCTCATGGCCGCCGAAGCCGCGCGAGCGGCCGGCATCGAGGTCGATCTCTACGATCGCATGGGATCGGTCGGACGCAAGTTCCTGATCGCCGGCAAGGGCGGCCTCAATCTCACGCATTCGGAGCCGCGCGATGCATTCGTCGCGCGCTATGGCGCGCGTCGCGACGATGTCGCGCGCTGGCTCGATGCATTCGATGCCGACGCGCTGCGCGCGTGGGCGCGCGCGCTCGGCGTCGAGACATTCGTCGGCACGTCGGGCCGCGTGTTCCCGCAGGACCTCAAGGCCGCGCCGCTGCTGCGTGCGTGGCTGCGCCGGCTGCGCGCGAGCGGCGTGCGGTTCCACATGCGGCATCGCTGGCTCGGCTGGAACGAACGCGGCGCACTCCGCTTCGCGCACGACGACGGCGAAGTCGAGGTCATCGCTGATGCCGTCGTGCTCGCGCTCGGCGGCGCGAGCTGGCCCGTGCTCGGCTCCGACGGCGCATGGATCGAAGCGCTCGGCGGGCGCGGCATCGCCGTCGCACCGCTTGAGCCGTCGAATTGCGGCTTCGACATCGCCTGGAGCGCGCATTTCGCGACGCGACACGCCGGCGAACCCGTGAAACCGGTCGTGCTCGAATGGACACGGCGCGACGGCACAAAGACGCGCCGGCAAGGCGAGCTCGTCATCTCGACGTATGGCGTCGAAGGCAGCCTGATCTACGCCGCGAGCGCCGAGCTTCGCGACGCCATCAAGGCGCACGGTCCGACGCAAATCACATTGGATCTCGCGCCGGGACGCGACCTCGCACGAATCGACCGCGACCTCTCGCACCCGCGCGCTCACCGGTCGCTCAGCGAGCACCTGCGCCGCCAGGCAGGCATCGCCGGCGTGAAAGCCGGGCTCCTGCGCGAGGCCCTTTCCGCCGACGAGATGACGAACCCGAAGCGCCTCGCCGCGACGATCAAGGCGCTGCCGCTGACGGTGTTGCGCGCGCGTCCGGTCGCGGAAGCCATCAGCACCGCCGGCGGCGTGCGGTTCGACGCGATCGATGATGCGTTGATGTTGAGGCGCGTGCCCGGCACATTCTGCGCGGGCGAGATGCTCGACTGGGAAGCGCCGACCGGCGGTTACCTTCTGACGGCGTGCTTCGCGAGCGGTCTCGTGGCTGGCCGCGCCGCGGCCGCGTGGTCATGTCCTCGTCGTCCCCGCGAAAGCGGGGACCCAGTGCCTCCAGCGCACAGAGCAAGTCGCTAGGTTCCCGCTCTCGCGGGAACGACGGATGAGAAGCGGGTCAGGCAGGCTCCGCAGCGCGCCACAGATACCACGACGCAACCGACCGATACGGGCGCCACCGCTCGCCGCGTTTCTCGACTTCGGCCGGCGTCGGCATCTCGCGCTTGCGGAACGCGGCACCGAAACCCTTGCGGATCCCGTAGTCGCCGACCGGCAGCACGCCCGGCCGGCCGAGCCGGAACATCAGCAGCATCTGCGCCGTCCAGCGACCGATGCCGCGCACGTGGGTCAGGTGCCCGATGAGGGCTTCGTCGTCCATGCGGCGCGCCTTCGCGATGGTGGGCAGGTGGCCGTCGAGCGTTTTCGCGGCGAGGTCGCGGAGCGCGAGCAGTTTCGAGCGCGACAAGCCCGCGCCGCGCAGCGCTTCGTCCGGCACGCCGGCGAGCGCGCGCGCCGCGGCGATGCCGCGCGTTCCGGGAATCAGGGCGCGGACGCGCGCATGGATGCTGGCTGCCGCGCGCGCGTGGAGCTGCTGGTAGACGATCGCCTCGGCGAGCACGTCGAAGAGACTCGACGCGCTCTTGAGCTCCATGGCGAAGGGCCCGACGCGGTCGATGAGCTTGGCAAGCGCCGCGTCGCACGTGCGAAGGTGCGCGAGCGCAATGACCGGATCGAACCCGAAGCCGCCGTTCGCGCGCGCGCCCTTCGCCGCCTTGCTCATCGACGATGCCGCATGGTGCCGCGCCTCACGTCATGCACACGGCTTCGACGTTGTTGCCGTCGGGATCGACCAGGAAGGCCGCGTAATAGGTCGGGCTGTAATCGGCGCGAAGGCCGGGCGCACCGTTGTCCTTGCCGCCGGCCTTCACGCCGGCCTTGTGGAAGCGATCGACGGATTCGTGGTCGTTCGCCTTGAAGGCGACGTGCGTGCCCGGATTCCTGCCGCCGCCTTCATAGAGCCACAACGCCGGCGCGCCTTTCGGGCCGAAGCCGCTGCCGTCGCGAACGAACCCTAACGGTGCGAGTGCGGCTTCGTAGAAGCGGATGCTGGCGTCGATGTCCTTCACTTTCAGGCCGATATGGTCGTACATGGGACCTCCTCGATGGGGAGGTCAGCCTACGGTGCCGGCGCCGAGCCGATCTTGGAAAATCTTGCGGTCGCCGCGCGCAGCCTGGCGGAAGCGCCGCGGCGATACGCCCGCCGCCCGGTGGAACGTGCGCACGAAGTTCGAGAGATCGCCGAAGCCGACGTCGAATGCGATATCGCTCACCGAGCGTGCTTCGTCGGCGAGCAGGCGCGCGGCGCGGCGAAGGCGCGAGCGAATCAGGTACTGATGCGGCGTCACGCCGAGCACGGAGGAGAACACGCGAAGAAAGTGGAACGCACTCAGCCCGGCGTCGTTCGCGGACTGCTCCAGATCGAGCGATTCGTGCGCGCATGCGTCGATGCGAAGCGCGGCTTCGACGGCGCGCCGGCGGTCGCGCGGCTGCACGGCCGCACGGCCCGGCTCGCGGCCGCCCACGATTTCGGCAAAACGGCCGGCGAACAGCAGCGCCGCTTCATCGAGCCCGACATCGCTCTCTCCGTCGGCGGCGGACTGTGCGAGCTCGCCGAGGACGATCAGGCCGGGCAGCGGCGGGATGCCGCCGGCCTGCCAGAGCTTCGCGCGCCGGCTGCGCGGCACGCTACCGAACGGTTCGAGCGACTCGTCGGAAAACTGGAACGAGAGGCACTCGTCGCCGCCGCCGTGATGCTCGTGCGTGCAGACGAACTCGTCGCTCGCATGGCCGACCAGCACCGAACCCGCGACGAGCTCGTAGGTCTCGCCGCGGTAGCGGTAGCCGAAGCTGCCCTTGCGCACGTAGGCGATCGAAAAGCGCCGGTGCACTTCCGTGTACGGTGCGTCGTGAGGGCCCGCGTCGCAGCGATAGTCCGTCGCCGAGAACGCGGGCAGGTCGATGAGCGTGCGCGCGGCGGACATCGGCGGAGTTTACGCGGTCAGCGTAGGTCGGAGCGTGCAGTCGGCTCGAGCACGAGGCGTTCCACCGGCCCCTTGAGCATCGTCTCGAGTTTCGGCTTCAACGCGATCCAGCGCGACGAAGCGGCGAGCTTCGCTTCCGCGGCCGCGCGCGCTGCGTCGTCGTCGAAGCGCGCGAACCAGACGAACACGTGCTCGCCGGTGCGAACCGGCAGGCGCGGAAACGTGTTTTCGGCCGCTTCGGTTTCGAGCCGCGCGATCGGCACGACGCCGGCGGCGGCGAGCGCAGGCGAAAGCTCGCGATCGAAAAACCCGCGGAACGCATCGTCGACCGGCGCATCGAAGGAATAGATCGTAGCCAGCACGCGCGAGCGCGGGCGCGTGGTCGTGCCGACCGGCGCGCGCGGCGACGCCGGTTTGGCGAATCCGGCGCCGGTTCCGGCCGCGCGCAGCAGCAGCACGTTGTCCGAATCGATCATCGTCGCGTTCGCCGCTTCGCGATGCGCCTGCCAGACCGGCCCGAAGT
>CALFNI010000050.1 GCA_937902695.1 uncultured Rhodanobacteraceae bacterium | reverse complement strand
GATCGTGTACGACTGATCGGAGAATCGCCCACGCCGCTCATGCGGACCCAGCGGCTTGTAGTGGTGCTCGATCTCGCCGATCGGCGACGTCGCGACGCGCGCGATGAGCCCTTTCCACGAATCGGTCGGATGGCCCGAGAGATAGTGCCCGAGCGTCTCGCGCTCGCCGGCGAGCTTGCGCTCGATCGGCCATTCGCTGGTGGTCGGCAACGGCGTCGACTCGATGGCGCTCGCCGCGACCGCGCCGAACATGTCGTGCTGTCCCGCCTCGGCGTCGCGTGCGTGCTGCTCGGCGGCGCGCACGGCTTCGGGCAGCTGCAGCATCAGGCTGGCGCGGTTGGGCGCGAGCGCATCCATCGAACCCGAGAGGATCAGCGCTTCGAACACGCGCTTGTTGATGCGCTGCGCGTCGATGCGCCGGCAGAAATCGGCGATGTCGCGGAACGCGCCGCCGCGGGTGCGCGCCTCGACGATCGACTCGACAGCGCCGCGGCCGACGCCCTTGACCGCGCCGAGGCCGTAGACGATCGCCCTGTCGTCGCGCGCCTCGAACATGTAGTTCGATGCGTTGATATCGGGCGGCTGCACGACGAGGTGGATCGCGCGCGCTTCGGCGAGGAAGTTGACGACCTTGTCGGTGTTGTCCATGTCGGCCGACAGCACCGCCGCCATGAACTCGGCGGGGTAATGCGCCTTCAGCCACGCGGTCTGGTACGCGACCAGCGCATACGCGGCCGAATGCGACTTGTTGAAGCCGTATTCGGCGAACTTCTCCATCAGGTCGAAGATCGCGCTCGCGAGGTGCGCGTCGATGCCGTTCGCCGCGGCGCCAGCCTCGAACGTGACGCGCTGCTTGGCCATCTCCTCGGGCTTTTTCTTGCCCATCGCGCGGCGCAGCAGGTCGGCGCCACCGAGCGAGTAGCCGGCGAGCACCTGCGCGATCTGCATCACCTGTTCCTGATAGACGATGACGCCGTACGTCGGTTTCAGGATCGGCTCGAGCAGCGCATGCGGATAGCTGACTTCGGCGCGGCCGTGCTTGCGCGCGATGAAATCGTCGACCATGCCCGATTGCAGCGGACCCGGACGGAACAGCGCGACGAGCGCGATGATGTCCTCGAACGTGTCGGGCTGCAGCTTCTTGACGAGATCGCGCATGCCGCGTGATTCGAGCTGGAACACCGCGGTCGTCTGGCAACGCTTCAGCAGCGCATAGCTCGCGGCGTCGTCCGTCGGCAGCGTCGCGATGTCGATCGGCATCTCGCCGCGCACGGCGCGCCTGACGTTGATCGCCTTGACCGCCCAGTCGATGATCGTCAGCGTGCGAAGGCCGAGGAAGTCGAACTTGACGAGGCCGACCGCCTCTCCGTCGTCCTTGTCGAACTGCGTGACGAGGCCGTCGCCGCCGTCTTCGGAGAAGAGCGGCGAGTAATCCGTGAGCGGTCCCGGCGCGATGACCACGCCGCCGGCGTGCTTGCCGGCGTTGCGCGTCAGGTCCTCGAGCTTCAGCGCGAGATCGACCAGCTCCTTGACCTCCTCGTCGGTCGCGTAGAGCTGCTTGAACTCGGCGACGACGCGATCGGGTTCCTTGCGCGATTTCTCCGAGCGCCCGAGTGCGTCCTCGAGCGACAGGTCGAGCGGCATCTTCGGCAGCAGCTTCGCGATGCGGTCGACCTGGCCGTACGGCATGCCCAGCACGCGGCCGGTGTCGCGCAGCACGGCCTTCGCCGCCATCGTGCCGTACGTGATGATCTGGCTGACGCGGTCGCGGCCGTACTTTTCGGCGACGTAGTCGATGA
>CALFNI010000049.1 GCA_937902695.1 uncultured Rhodanobacteraceae bacterium | reverse complement strand
GTGATGATCTGGCTGACGCGGTCGCGGCCGTACTTTTCGGCGACGTAGTCGATGACCTCGTCGCGGCGGTCCATGCAGAAGTCGACGTCGAAGTCCGGCATCGACACGCGTTCGGGATTGAGCAGGCGCTCGAACAGGAGGTCGTACTGCAGCGGATCGATGTCGGTGATGCCGAGCGCGTATGCGACGAGCGAGCCCGCGCCCGAGCCGCGTCCGGGCCCGACCGGGATATCGTGCTGCTTCGCCCAGTTGATGAAGTCGGCGACGATCAGGAAGTAGCCTGCAAAGCCCATCTGCAGGATGACGCCGAGCTCGAGCTCGAGGCGCGCGTCGTAGTCCTCGCGCGCGAAGCCGGCTGCGGGCGGATGCCTGACGAGACGGCCGGCAAGGCCGTCGCGCGCGCTGCTGCGGATGAAGCTGTCGAGCGTGTGTTCTTCCGGAACCGGAAACACCGGCAGGAAGTATTTGCCGAAGCTGAGCTCGAGATTGCAGCGCTTGGCGAGCTCTACCGAGTTTTCGATCAGCTCGGGCAGATCCGCGAAGAGCGCCGCCATCTCGTCCGGCGACTTCAGATACTGCTCCGGCGAGTAGTCGCGCGGGCGCTTCGGATCGGCGAGCACGCGGCCCGCGTGGATGCAGACACGTGCCTCGTGCGCCTCGAAATCGTCGCGCGACAGGAATCGCACGTCGTTCGTCGCGACAATCGGGAGATCGAGCATCTCGCCGAGCGCGAGCGCGCCGTCGAGGAACACGTCTTCGTTCGGGCGATGCGTGCGCGATGCCTCGAGGTAGAAGCGATCGGGGAACCGCGCGCGCATGCGCTCGGCGCGCGCGCGTGCGTAATCGTCGCGGCCGCCGATCAGCAGGCGCCCGATCTCGCTCTCGCGTCCCGCCAGCGCGATCAGCCCGGCGTTCGCCTGGTCGAGCCAGTCGATGTCGACGCTAGCGATCTCGCCGTGGCGACCTTCCGCGTAGGCACGCGAGAGCAGGCGCGAGAGATTGAGATAACCCTCGCGGTTCTGGCAGAGCACGGTCAGCCGCTGCGGCTGCGCGCGATCCTCGCGATGCCCGACCCAGAGGTCGCAGCCCGCGATCGGCTTGATGCCCGCCGCTTCCGCCGCCCGGTAGAACTTGACCAGCGCGAACAGGTTGGTCTGGTCCGTCAGCGCCACCGCCGGCATGCCCGCGCGCACGGACGCCTCGACGAGATCGCCGACCCGGATCGTCGAGTCGATCAGCGAGTACTCGCTGTGGACGTGAAGATGGATGAATTCCGCAGGCATGGAGGCGGGGCGCGGAGGCAGCCGCCAGCGTAAGGCCCGCATGCCGACCCGGCAAGGCTTGACGGGCCGCTCCGGATGATTCCGGCGCCGTGTCCTCCGGCTACTTTTGCGAGCCGGAATAGGCGCTTAGGACAATGCCGCCGCATGGCGCCCGCGGCGCCGCCCCCAATGGCCGACACGCGAAATCGGCGTTTTCCTACAACGATTTAAAGTGTGACGCAAATCACGTTTTGGTAGGCTCGTGACTATCAGCGCCGTCGGGGCCGCGGCGCGAGGGCCGGGCGATGGCAACCGGGGCGATACGCTTCAGGTACCGCGCGTTCGTCAGCTACAGCCACCGGGACGAGACCTGGGCGCGCTGGCTGCACAAGGCGATCGAGACCTATCGCGTCCCCAGCCGCCTCGTCGGCACGACGACCGCGGCCGGCGTCATCCCGCGACGCCTCGCTCCGATCTTCCGCGACCGCGACGAGCTGCCGAGCGCGACCGATCTCGGCGGCAAGGTCGACGAGGCGCTCGCCGCGTCGGCGAACCTGATCGTGATCTGCTCGCCCGCCGCGGCGACGTCGCGCTGGGTCGACGCGGAAGTTCGCGCCTACAAACGCCTCGGCCGCGCGGACCGCATCTTCTGCCTCATCGTCGACGGCGAGCCCGACGCGACCGATATCGACGGCCGCGCGAACGAAGAATGCTTTTGCAGTGCGTTGCGCTTCGGCGTCGATACGAACGGCAATACGACCCGCGAACGCACCGAGCCGATCGCGGCGGACGTCAGGCCCGGCAAGGACGGCAAGGCGAACGCACGGCTCAAGCTCATCGCCGGGCTCCTCGACGTCGGCTTCGACACGCTGAAGCAGCGCGAGCAGCAGCGCCGCAACCGCAAGTGGGCATTGCTCGCCGCCGCGTCGTTTGCCGGCATGCTGCTGACCGGCGGCTTGAGCGTCTATGCGCTCCGCGCACGCAGCGAAGCGATCGCGCAGCGCGGCGAAGCCGAAGGCCTGATCGAGTTCATGCTCGGCGATCTGCGCAAGAAGCTCGAGCCGGTCGGGCGGCTCGATGCGCTCGATTCGGTCGGCGAGCGGGCGCTCAAGTATTACGCGGCGCAGGATGCCGGTGCGCTCGATGCGGATTCGCTCGGGCGGCGCGCCCGCGCGTTGCATCTCATCGGCGAGGTCGACAATACGCGCGGGAATCTCGATCACGCCCTCGAAGTCTTCGAGGAGGCCTCGCACAGCACCGGCGAGCTGCTGTCGCGTGCGCCGAACGACGGGCAGCGCATCTTCGATCATGCGCAGAGCGTCTACTGGGTCGGCGCGGTTGCGTTCCAGCGCGGCCAGAACGACGTCGCCGAGAAATCGTTCGAGGAATACAAGGTGCTCGCCGAGCGGCTCGTCGCGATCGATCCCGGCAAGCCCGAGTGGCAGGCCGAGGTCGGCTACGCGTACACCAATCTCGGCACGCTGCTGGTCAAGGAAGGGCGGTCGGCCGAAGCCGCGCCTGCGTTCGAGCGTTCGCTCGCGATTTCATCCGCGCTCGCAAAGGCGACGCCGGACGACGCCGGGCTCCAGCTCGAAGAAGCGCAGTCGCGCGCGTGGCTCGCCGATGCACGCGAAAAAGTCGGGTCGTTCGACGCCGCGCGCGAGCAGCGCATGGCGGAGCTTGCGATCTACGCGTCGGTGCTCGCCACCGACGCGAACAACAACGATGCCCGACGTGGCGAACTGGTCGCGCGTTCGGCGCTGGCGCGATTGTCGGCGGCAAAAGGCAGGCTGCCCGAGGCACTCGAACAGCTTCGCATTGCGACGACACTCGCCGATTCGCTGATGAAGACCGAACCCGACAACACGCTCTGGACCGATATCGGCGCCGATGTCAATGCGTTCTACGGCGAAGTTGCATTCCGCCTTACCGATCCCAAGCTCGCGGGCGAGGCGGCAGCGCGTTCGTGCACGCTTGCGCACGATCTCGTGAAGCGCGACGCGAGCGTCGTGCGCTGGCGCGGCTTTCATCTCAGCCGGTGTCAGTCGTTGCAGGCCGCGCTCGCGGCGCAAGCAGGCAACCACGCTGCTGCCCTGGAACGCTCACGCGAAGTCGTCGCGCGCATCGACGCGCTTAAACCGGCCGACAGGGAAGGCGATCAGCCGATCCGCTGGCAACTCGCCGCGGCGCTGCTCGCGATCGGCGACGAATGCCGCGCAATGCAGCGCACCGACGATGCGCGCGAGGCGTGGGGACGCGTCGTCGCGGTGCTCGGTCCCGAACAGCAACGCGAGGATGCCGCGATGCAGACGATCCTCGCCACGGCACTCCTGCGTCTCGGACGCGCCGACGAAGCCGCCCCGATCGTCGCGAAATGGGAGCACGCCGGATACGCGCATCCCGACTTCATCGCCATCAAGACCGAATACCACGCGGCTACCGTCGCCGACCAGCGCCCTTCGTCACCGCGGCATTGAGAAGTCAAACCCAGGGAGAGCGAGCCATGACTGCAACAACGGCCAATATCAACTTCGCCATCGCGTGGAAGGGCACAAGCCCTGCGAATGGCTTGAGTTTCACGTTCACGGCCGGCAGCGGCTTGCCGGCTGGCGTGCTGCTCTCGTCCGACGGAAGTCTCGACTTCACCAAGGCGTACACGAAGGGACAGGTGATTGCCATCGTGTTCAACCTCCAGACCTCGTCGTTGACGTACGGGGGAAGCGCCTGTCCGCTGAGCATCTACTCGCAGGGCGGTGCGCCGAACGCGTGCTGGATCGGCCCGACGAAAAACCTCACCGGCCCGTACAGCGGCACGGAGTTCAGTTTCCCGGCGAATGCGCTGGGTCCCGGCAACGCGTCACTGTCGGTCATCGACAACAACGATGACGGCCTCACCTGGTACTACGAGTTGTGGGTGTGGGTCGCCGGCGCGGTCGG
>CALFNI010000048.1 GCA_937902695.1 uncultured Rhodanobacteraceae bacterium | reverse complement strand
ACGCTCGACATCTACGCGCCGATCGCGCAGCGGCTCGGCATGAACCGCTTCAAGTCCGAGCTGCAGGATCTCGGCTTCCGCACGCTGTATCCCGATCGGCATCGCGTCATCGCGGCGCGCATCCGCTCGCTGCTCGGCAACCGTCGCGAGGCGATGTCGCGCATCGAGCACGCGCTCGACGCGCGGCTCGGCGGCGAGGGAATCCCGCATCGCGTGATCAGCCGCATCAAGTCGCCGTATTCGATCTATTCGAAGATGAAGAGCGAGCACAAGTCGTTCGCGCAGATGATGGACGTCTACGGCTTTCGCGTCGTCGTCGACACGGTCGCGCACTGCTACCAGTCGCTCGGCGCTGTGCACGGGCTCTACAAGCCCCTCGAAGGGCGCTTCAAGGATTTCATCGCGATCCCGAAGGCGAACGGCTACCAGTCGCTGCACACGGTGCTGTTCGGGCCGTTCGGCGCGCCGATCGAGATCCAGATACGCACCGAGGACATGGACGCCGTCGCCGAGCGCGGCGTCGCCGCGCACTGGGTCTACAAGACCGACGCCTCGCCGGCGAACGCGGCGCAGAGCCGCGCGCGCGAATGGGTATCCGGGCTCGTCGATCGCGAAACGCAGACGCCCTCGTCGCTCGAGTTCATCGAGAACGTCAAGGTCGACCTCTTCCCCGACGACGTCTACCTCTTCACGCCGATGGGCGAGATCCTGTCGCTGCCGCGCAACTCGACGGCGCTCGATTTCGCCTACTTCGTCCACACCGACGTCGGCAACCACGCCGTTGCGGCGCGCGTCGACAAGAAGCTGGTGCCGTTGCGCACTCGTCTTTCGAGCGGCCAGACCGTCGAGATCATCACGGCGCCGTCGGCCGCACCGAGCCCGCAATGGCTCGAATGGGTCGTTTCGGGCCGCGCGCGCACCGCGATCCGCCAGCACCTCAAGCATCTGCAGCACGAGGACGCCGTCGATTTCGGCCACCGCATGCTCGATCGCGCGCTCGACGGCTTGGACAGCTCGCTCGAGGCGATTCCGCACCAGGTGCTCGACCGCTATCTCGCCGACAACAAGTTCAAGCGGCTCGAAGAGCTCCTCGCCGACGTCGCGCTCGGCAACCGCATGCCGGACGCCGTCGCACGCGCGCTGCTCTCGCAGCAGAACGCGACGCCGCGCAAGCGGCGCGCGCACAGCGAAGAGAAGATCCTGATCACCGGCACCGAGCGCGGCGTGCTGACGTTCGGCAACTGCTGCCATCCGGTGCCGGGCGACGAGATCATGGGCTATCTCTCGGCGGGCAAGGGCATCGTCGTGCACAGGATCGAGTGCCCGAACGTGCCCGAGCTTTTGAAGAGTCCGGAGCGCATCGTCGAGATCGCCTGGGACGTCGGCGTGCGCGGCGATTACAAGGTCGAGCTCCGCATCGAAGTCGCCAACAAGCCGGGTGTGCTCGCGCAGGTCGCCGCCGCGATCGCCGATGCCGGATCGAACATCGAGAACGTCGAGTACAAGGAGCGCGACGGCGTTTCGGCGATCCTGCTCTTCACGATCGAGGTCAAGAACAGGAAGCACCTTGCAGACGTCATGCGCCGCGTGCGGCGCCTGGCCGTGGTCAACGCCGTCCGGCGCCATCCGGTCTGAGTTCCGCTTATGATCGCCGCTCGTTTCCGCGAGGGCATGCGATGCGCCGGTCGATCCTCTTCCTGTCCTGCATTTTCGTCGTAGCGGCCGCCTCGGCCGGTGAGGCGCCGGACCGCATCGCCGCGCGCGTCGCTGCCGTGCTGACGACGACACCGGAGCTCGCAGGCCCCCCCGACCTGCAATGGACAATCCGCGAACGCTTCAAAGGGGACCTCGCGAAGCTCGACCTTGCGTCCGACACCGCGAAACTCACGCCGCCGGCCGGCGAGCCCGCGATGATGACCGACATCCCGCGCCTTCGCGCGGGCCACGTCGGCGCGCAGTTCTGGTCGGTATGGATTC
>CALFNI010000047.1 GCA_937902695.1 uncultured Rhodanobacteraceae bacterium | reverse complement strand
AGCCAGTGCCATCCGAACGCCGCTGCGGCCGCAAGCGCGAGCAGCAGCAGGACGCCGAACCAGAGTCTCACGTGCCTGCTCCGGCGGGCGGCGGCGCCTGGCGCGGCGCCGTGAGTGCGCGCGTCGCACGGAGATTACGCAATTCGCGCAGCGCGCTGCCGAGCTCCGGCAACGCGGGCGCGAGCGGCGCCGAGCCGAGCTTTTCGAGCTCGGCGAGATCGGTCCTGACCGGTTCCGCGCTGCCGTCGAACGCGCCGGCGATCGACGCCCGCGCGCGCGCGATCGCTGCCGCGTACGACGCAGGATCACGCGCGAGCAACGCGGCTTCGGCGGCGCGCAGGTCGATCGCGGCGAGCGTGCGCGTCAGCTCGACGTCGCGCCGCTGCGTATCCTCGCTGCTGATGCGGACGAACTGCTGCAAGAGGGCCTCGAAGCGCGACGGCGCCGATGCCTGCGTGCTCGATTTCTTCGGCGGCAGCGTCGCAAGATTCGCGCGCACGCGCTCGAGCGCGCCGAGCGTCGCGTTCGTGTCGAGGGGGCGCGCCGCCTCGAGCGCCTGTCGCTCCGCGCCGATCGTCTGGCGGACGCCGGCGAAGACCGGATCCTCGGCCGCCGCAAGCGCGGAATCGGCGAGCCGGTAGGCGGCGAGCGCGGCCGGCGCATCGTGAAAGAGCTCGAGCCGTTCCTGCGCGAGCTGCAGCAGGAACTCGGCTTCGTTGAGCGCGAGCGCGTCGCGGCCGGTCAGTCGCTGCTCGGCGAGATTGGCGACCGCGTCCTCGAGATGCCGCGAGCGCTCGCCGAGCGCGAGCATTTCCTCGCGCACGCCCTTGTTGACGGTGTCGGTGTCGGCGAGCCGCGCGCGCATCGAATCGAGCTCGCGCTTGCGCTGGTCGGCCGCGCGCTCGGCATCCTGGAGGCGGCGTTCGACATCGGCGCGAAGCGCGCTCGCGGCGTCGCCCTGGCCGCGCTCGAGCATGACGACGCGCCAGGCGCCGAAACCCGCGACGATCAACGCAACGAGCGCAAGCAGCAGAGCGAGCGCGCCCGTTGCGCTGCGTGCGGCGCGCGGCGCCGCGGGCGGTGCGGCCTGGACGAGCGGCTGCGGCTCGACGACGTCACTGTCTAGTGGCTCTCCCATGGGCGGCATGCTAGCCGAACTCCGCTGCGCGCGGCAGCGTAGGCGGGCGTCAGAGCCGATGGCGAGCGAGCGCGGCGGCCGCGGCGTCGAGAAGGTCGCGCGGCGCGGCCGAGCGGGCGAGCACGATTTCCGTGAACGCATGCGCCCTGGCGAGCGCGGCGAGCCGGGCGCTGCCGACGACGAGGATCTGCGCCCGGAGCCGCGCGAGCGCCGGCGGCGGCAGCAGCGCGACGAGATGCGCGAGCGCCTCGCCGCTCGACACCAGCGTGATCAGCGGGTCGCCCGCTTCGGCGAGCGCATCGAAATGCCGGCGCGTGAGCCGCGGCGCGACGCGGCGGTAGACGTGGATCGATTCGACCTTCGCGCCGCGGCGGCGCAATGTCGGTCCGATCAGGTCGCGGCCGCCCGGCGCGCCGACGAGCGCGATGCGGCGTCCACGCACGCGCTCGAGGCCGGGCAGTGCGAGCAGGCCCTCGCTGTCCGAACGGTCGCGCGGGAACGTCGCCGCGACACCGTGCCGCGCGAGCGCACGTGCGGTGCCGTCGCCGACCGCGTATGCGCGAATCCTGGCCCGAGCTCGGCGCGGCGGGAGCAAGGCGGCGCCGAAGCGCACGGCGGCCGGGCTGGTGAAGATCCAGTCCTCGAATCCGGTCTCGCGCACCGCATGCGCATCGTGCTGGACGGGTCGGAGCGAGAGGCCGGGGAGCGCAATGGCGCGCGCGCCGAGAGCCCGCAGGCGCCGCTCGAGCGCAGCCGACGTGCCGGCCGGCCGCGTGACGACGACCGTCGCGCCTTCGAGTGCCGCGTGCGGATGGCTCGTCTCCAGATGCGCTCGCCTCGACGTCATGCCGGACACATCACGGCGCGTATCAAATGCAGTCGCGCGCCAGGATGCGCCGCTCGAGTTTACACAGGGGACGCACCGGTCACGCGGATCCGGCCGGCCGCGCGCGGCCGGGTTGCGGTCACCTACGCCGAGGACGACGCTTGGCGAC
>CALFNI010000046.1 GCA_937902695.1 uncultured Rhodanobacteraceae bacterium | reverse complement strand
TCGACGACGAAGAGATCGCTGTACGGGCTCGCACCGCGGCGGAACGCGATGAGCCGGCCGTCCGGCGAATAGCGCGCGTCGAGATCGAGATCGCCGTTGTCGTGCGCGTACGGGATGCGGTCGAGCGCGCTGCCGTCGATCGGCACCAGCGTGATCGCCATGTCGGTCGCGGTGGCGCCCGACGGACGCGTGCTGATCAGGCTGCGTCCGTCGGGTGTCCACGAGAAATAGGTGACCGCAGCGACGACGCAGCGATCGATCAGCCGCTCCGCGCCGCCGGATGCCGAGGCCAGCAGGATGCTGCATTCGTCGCTGTCCTGCCGCGCGAATGCGATCGACGAGCCGTCGGGCGACCAGACCGGGAAGAACTCGTTGCCGTCCGCGCCGTCGCTGATCTCGATCAGGCGCGCCTGCGACAGCGAGCGCTGCACGATGCGCGAGGCGTGTCGGACCGGATCGACGATCGAATACGCAACGCGCGTGCCGTCCGGCGAAATGCGCGGATAGTGCTCGGGGCCGGGATCGGCCGTGATCGCGCGCTGCGCGCTCACGTGCCAGCGCGGTGTCAGCTCCGCGCTGTCGCCCTGCTCGCGGCGCAGGCCGGACGCGAGCAGGCCAATCGTCGCGGCAACGATCGCAGCCAACGCCCAGCGCCGCGGCGGACGACGGCGCGCGACGGTCCGCTGCGCCGGTTTCATCGCGTCGTCGGCGTGCGCGCCCGGCGCGAACGCCGCCGCCGTCGAATCGTCGATGAAGCGCGCCGGCGCGACGAGCCGGTAGCCGAGCCGCGGCAGCGTTTCGACGAAGCGCGGCGCGTGCAGGTCATCGCCGAGCAGCCGGCGCAGATCCTTGACGGCCTGGGTCAGCACGTCCTGCGTCGGACAGGTGCCTTTCCACACTTCGTTGAGGAGCTCGTCGCGGCTCAGCGTGCGGCCGGCCGCGCGGACGAGCTGGAGCAGCACGGCGGCCGCCTTCGGCGTCAGCCGCGGTGTGCCCGGGCTCGTAACGAGACGCAGCGTATCGACATCGACGACATGCTCGCCGACGGCCAGAAAGCGCGTCTCTTCCGACCTTGTGCGAAAGGCTGCATGCATGCCCGTGGCCTGGCCGCCGATCAACATACGAAAATGATCGTAATAAATGTCGCCGAGGCAAGCAAGTTCGGCAAATCGAAGCGGTCGGACCCGGCTACGCGCATCGTGAGCCCCCCTTGGCTCCATCCTCTAACCCAGCCCGACGGTCCAGCGGTGTGTCCGGACGTTCCGGCTGCGCCGAACCGGGAGGCCCGCGCGCCGAGCCGATGCCAGGGCTCGGCCGGCGCCGCGTCGCTGCGGGCCCTGCCGCCGTCACCCATGCGCTTGTGCGCATGCGGCCGGCCTATCGCGTTGCAGCTTGCCTCGCCGTCCTGCGCTGACTAGCCTCAGTGCACATTCCGGGGAGAACACCATGCGTGCGATTCGCCTTGCACTGACCGCGGCCGTGCTCGCAGCGCTGACGACGCCATTCTGTGCCGCGGCGCCGAAAGACGAAAAAGCGAAAGCGCCGACGGCGAGCGACGTGCACGCGTTCGTCGCCGGAATGAACGCCGAGTACAGGCAGCGCTACATCGAGCCGAATGCGGCCGAGTGGGTTGCCGAGACCTACATCACCGACGATACCCAGATGCTGACCGCGCGCGCCAACGAGCGCTGGCTGCAGTGGCTCTCGGCCGAGATCGACAAGGCGGCGCCGTATACGAACGTCCCCGACACCGACGCGAAGGACGCGCGCGCGCTGTACCTCCTGAAGCTGCAGACGGCGATGCCGGCGCCGAAGAATCCGGCGCACCTGACCGAGATGACGACGCTCGGCTCGAAGCTGACCGCCGCGTACGGATCGGGCAAGTACTGCAAGGATCCGAACGATGCGTCGAGTTGCAGGACGCTCGACGATCTTTCCAAGCTGATGGCCGACGACCGCGACTGGGACCACGATCTCGACGCGTGGGCCGGCTGGCATCACGTCGGCCGCGGCATGCTGAAGGATTACCAGCGCTTCGTCGAGCTCCTCAACGAGGGCGCGCGCGACCTCGGCTACGACAACGTCGGCACGATGTGGCGCGCCGGCTACGACATGACGCCGGACGAGTTCGCGAAGACGACCGATGCGCTCTGGTCGCAGGTCCGGCCGCTCTACGGCGAGCTCCAGTGCTATGCGCGCGGCAAGCTCGCCGCGAAGTACGGCGAGCGCATGCCCAAGGACGGCACGATTCCCGCGCACGTGACCGGCAACATGTGGGCGCAGAGCTGGGAGAACATCTTTCCGCTGCTCGAGCCCTATCCCGGCGCGGGCGGTCTCGACGTCAACCAGCGGCTCGAAGCGCAGCGCAAGGCCGCACTCGACGACGCGAAGAAAAACTTCAAGGGCACGCCCTCGCCGCCCGAGCTCGCGCGGCTCGAGCACGACGCCGATCTCAAGAGCGCCGAGACGATGGTTCGGCGGTCGGAGGATTTCTACCAATCGATCGGATTCCCGCCGTTGCCGGCGTCGTTCTACACGAAGTCGATGCTGCTGCGTCCGCGCGACCGCGACGCGCTCTGCCACGCGAGCGCGTGGCCGATGAACATGGGCGATGACGTGCGCATCAAGATGTGCATCCGGCCGACCGAGGAGGATGAGTACACGATCTACCACGAGATGGGGCACGTCTATTACTACCTCGCATACACGGATCAGTGGCCGATCTTCCAGGGCGGCGCGAACGACGGCTTCCACGAGGCGATCGGCGACACGATCCGGCTCAACATCACGCCGGGCTATCTCGCCGAGATCGGTCTCGCCGGCAAGGCCGGCGCCGACGAGAAGGCCGCGCTCAATGCGCAGATGAAGCTGGCGCTCGAGAAGGTCGCGTTCCTGCCGTTCGGGCTCCTGATCGACAAATGGCGCTGGGGCGTGTTCGACGGTTCGATCAGGCCCGATCGGTACAACGCCGCGTGGTGGCAGTTGCGGCGCACGTATCAGGGCATCTCGTCGCCGGTTGCGGCGACGCCGGCCGATTTCGATCCAGGCGCGAAGAACCACGTGCCGACGAACGTGCCGTACATGCGCTATTTCCTCGCCGACATCCTGCAGTTCCAATTCTATCGCTCGCTCTGCGAGGCCGCCGGGCACACCGGACCTCTCTCGCAGTGCTCGATCTACGGCAACAAGGAAGCGGGTGCGAAGTACTGGAAGATGCTCGGCGAAGGTGCGAGCCGGCCGTGGCAGGACACGCTGAAGGAGTTGACCGGCAAGCCCGAAATGGATGCGGGCGCGATCATCGATTACTTCGCGCCGCTCTACGCGTGGCTCAAGGAGCAGAACAAGGGACAGCAGTGCGGGTGGCAGTCCTGAGAAGGCGGTAGCAACATCGCCCGCCCTGCCGTCGCTACACTCCGCCCACTTTCAACGCAGGAAGAGTCCCATGGCCCGCTGGATCAAGCTGCCCGACAGTCGCTTCATCGATGCGAACCGCGTCGCGTACATCGGAAAGGTCGATACGTTCCAGCGTATCGACGAGGACGGCAACGACCTTGGGCTCGGCTACGCGGTCTATGTCGGCACCGATTTTCCGCGCGAGTCGCAGATCACGGTGACCGGCAGCAAGGACGAGGTGTTCGCGGTGCTGAAGCAGTTGCTCGGGAGTGCGCCGGCAGAAGGCGCGTAACGGGGCGTCGGCATGGATTGCCCTCACCCTGCCCTCTCCCGCACGCGGGAGAGGGGAACGACCTGGAATGCCATTCGATGTTCCCCCTCTCCCGCGTGCGGGAGAGGGCTGGGGTGAGGGCAATTCCGGAATCACCCCGCACCACCAGCGATCAAAAAAAAGGGGGCTGCTCGCGCAGCCCCTTTCGCATTTCACCGAAGACGCGAGCCGCATTGCGCGGCTCGCGCCACTCGTTCCTACTGCACCGTCAGCGTCACGTCGTCGAGCACGAACGACGTCTGCAGCGAGACGTCTTCGGTACCCGTGAACTTGATCACCACGGTCTGGCCGATGTACGGCGTCAGGTTGCCCGTGTGCACGACATAGCCGTTCGCGTGGTTCAGGTTCGACCATGTCGAGAGCGTCGCGAGCACCGTGCCGGACGTGTTGGTGACCTGCACCTTCAGCTTGTCGTACGCGGTCGTCGTCGTCGTCTCGGCCGTGTCGATGTGCAGGTAGTACTGCAGTGTCGCCGAGGACTTGCCGGCCGGGATCGACACCGTCTGCGAAGCCGTGTCGGTGTGCGAGCGGCCGTAGCCGTCCATCCACGCATCCCACGAGCCCGCGTGCGGCGGTTCGGACGAGGAGTTGTTGGCGACGCCCGACGAGAGCGTCCACGGCGCGCTCGCCGTTCCGTTCTCGAAGCCCGTGTTACCGAGGAGCTGCGTCGAGCCGCCACCGCCGCCCGAAACCGTCACCGGCGCCGAGTGCGAGTTCTGCGAACCGCCGTTGTCGGTCACGGTCAGCGTGACGGTGTACGTACCGGCGGCCGCGTACGTGTGGCTCGGGTTCGTCGAAGTCGAAGTGCCGCCGTCGCCGAACGTCCACGAGCGCGACGTGATCGTGCCGTCGCTGTCGGTCGACGTGTCGGTGAAGTTCGCCGTGAGACCCGACGTCGTGAACGTGAAGTTCGCGACCGGCGGAACGTTGCCGCCGCCACCGCCGCCGAGATTGTTGATCGCGACGTTGAGGATCATGCTGCCGCGGCCCGAGGCGAAGTCATAGCCCGGCCCCGCCGTCTCGCCCGAGTTGTTGCCGGACGTGATGTCGTGGAAGTTGCTCGCCGCGAGCGCATAGACCAGCGGCGGCGCGAAGCCGAACGACTGACCCTTCACCGCGAGGACGCGCGCCCACATGCCGGCGAAGATCGGCGCGGAAAGGCTGGTGCCGCCGACCTGCTGCGTGCCGCCGTTGACGACGATCTTGGCACCCGAGCTCGGGCTGCCCGCGAACGCGACGTCGGCGACGCCACGCTTCGTGCCGCTGACGAGCGCGTTCTGCCAGCTCGGCTTCGGCTCGAACGTCGACGGGCTGCCGCCGGTCGCGCCGTTGCCGGCTGCAAGATCGTTCCACACGACTTCGCTGTTCCACGTCGTCGTCGACGCGTCGAGGCGCGTGCCGGCGACCGCCGTCACGTACTGCGAGGCCGCCGGCCAGCTCGGCGTGATGCCGCCGTCGCCGCACTCGTCGGCACCGGAGTCGCCGGTCGAGATCGAGAACGTCTGGCCCTGCGTCACCGCCTGCGCGAAGCTCTGGTCCTGCGCCGCGGCCGAGCCGTCGCCCTGCGCCGACGTTTCGCACTCGCCGAGCGAGACGTTGATGATCTTCGTCGCGTTGGCGGTGACGACCGTATTGATGTCGGCGGTCAGGTTGACGTTCGAGAGCGTCGGGATGTTGTAGAAGATGATCTTCTGCACCTGTCCGCCGCCCATGCCGACGATGTCCTGGCTGTCGAGGTTCCACTCGACGACGCCCGACGTATCGGTGCTGGTGCCGTTCGTGTTGACGGTCTGCGTCGTCACGGTCGGCAGGCCATTCTGCGAGGTGAACGTGTTGAGGTCGGTGATCGTCTGCGTGATCTTGCCCTGCGTGATGATACCGACCGGCGTCGCCGAGGCGTTCGCGACGCCCGAGCCGCCGTAGATCGATGACCACTCGGTCGGGAAGTGACCGGTGACCGCATCGACCTGGTTCGGATCCTGCACGCGCGCGAACGTGTGCGCCTGATGCACGGTCTGGAGGCCGAGCACGGCGAGCACGATGCCGGAGAGGTTCGCCGGAACGTGCGCATCGTCGGTATTCGCGAACGCGTCGCGACCGTCGGCCGTGCGCACGCGCGCGAGCGTCGTCTGGAACGCGGTCTGGACGACGTCGGCCGTGCCGTCAGCCGAAACGAGAAGCCGGTTCGGTGCGACGGAAACGTTCTTGAAGCCGGCCTGGTTCAGGTAGTCGACGACCGCCTGCGCCTGCGCGGCGGTCGGCGAGTGCTGAGCCTCGAACTGCCCGGGCGACATGACGCGCTGCGTGGCACCGACGCGTGCGGACGACTCGATGAAGCTGTTCAGCGCATCGGTGTTGCGCAATTTCAGCGCAACCTCGATATGGATCGGCTGCGTGAACGGCACCATGCCGTCCAGCATGTCGCCGTTGCCGAACTGCGTCGCGTGCGTCGCGGTGGCGGCCATCGACGGCGCCGGCGCGGCGTGCGTCGGGTCGATGCTCATCAACGCAAGGCCGCCGAGCGCAATGGCGGCCGCGGCGGACAGCGCGGTACGTCGCAGGATGTTTCGCGATCTGTGCATTACTGACTCCCTCAGATAGATGCATGGTTGTGGATCGCCGAAAAGCATCGCGCTGCGACGCATGACCGCATCGCCACCCAGCGCATCCTGTCGGTCCCAACTAACCGACGGGCCATCGGGGCCGTTGAAGAGGCGTGCCCACGGCACGCTCCGCGACCCCATGTTCGCAGCGCACTTTCACGGCGGTTGAACGCGGCGGTTTCCTTGCCCAAGGAACGCCGTCGCGTCAGCGGTTCTAATCCACCGAACCTTTCGGTTTCCTTTCAGATGCAACACAATTTCTCAATTGCGGCAAAGTGGTCTCGAAAGTAATGAAACCGCATTCATCACCGTGAAAGGGCCGTGATCGCGCCGGCAACGGGCTCAGCAGACGAAAGCGGGATCACGGGCCGATGCACGCTCCGCCCGGAGGCGGAGGGCCCGTTTTCGCGGCGCAGAGCGCGGCGATCAAACGCCGCGGCGAGTCACTCCCGGGTCGGCATGCCGAGCACGATCGGCTGCCCGCCGGCGTTCGTGCCGGCGGCGCGGATCAGCCAGTTGCCGACGAAGCCGGGGATCGCGACCGGGTTCGGCACCAGGCCGATGCCCCCCAGCTCGGGCGGCAGCCCGTTGTCGTCGTACGACGTCACCCATGAGCGGCCGGCGAAGGGACCCGCATCGGCGCTCGCGGGATGCGTGCCGAGATTCGGGCCCGGGTTCGTCAACGCGATCAGCACGTCGCCGGGCCCATCGACGACGATCGGCGTCGGCAGCGTGATCGTCGTGAAGTCGTCGGACGGCGCCGAAATCGTGTAGCCCAGGGACGAGGCGACGAAGGTCGCGCCGTCGAGCGGCGTCGTGTTGTTGTCCTGGTAGACGTAGACGTTGATGTGGTCGCCCGGCGCGTTCCAGCCCGACGACGCGGCGAAAATCGTCGAGATCGACGTGATCGTGATCGGATAGTCCGCGGGATCGGGCGTGAACCGGTTCATCCAGAAGATGCCGCAATACGATGCGCACCCGGCCGCGACGAAGTTCGTGCTCAAGGCATCGATCTGGAACGTGCAATCTCCGTTGCGGCAGACGACACCGACGCCGTCACCGCCGGCCGTGCCTTTGACCGCGACATACATGTGCGCGTCGGGTGCCGCGCCATTCGCCTCGTGGAACACGAGCTCGGCGAACTGGGCGCCCGCCAGCTCCGGATCGGTGGTGGCCGACACTGCGATCGCTTGCGCATCGCCCGCATCGAAGCTGCCGCGGAAAATCGTATCGGCGCTTTCACCGGTGCCGTCGAACGCGAACGTCATGGGATCGACGGACACGTCGACGCCGGGCGGCGCATTGACGCTTACCGTCCACGACGACGGGCCCGGCAACGCGTCGCGCAGCATGCGCGTCCACGTGCATGGCGACGGTGCATCGCAGCCCGCGACGTTGCGAAAGCTCGGCACGTTCAGCGTCTTCGGGTCGCCGCCGCTCGCGGGATCGGCCGCAAGGTAGCGCTCGTACGTCTCGTCGAGCACGAATCCGGCGAGCGCGGCGCGCGAAAGGTCGATTCGGCCGCCGCCGACATCGTCGGCCGTCCAGTGCGCGGTCAGGTTTTCCTCGACACCGTTCGTCGACGCAGTGAGCATCAGCGCGGACTTGACCTCCGACGGCGTCCAGTTCCGATGCAGCGCGCGCAGCAGCGCCCCGGCGCCTGCGGCGTGCGGCGACGCCATCGAGGTGCCGCTGAAATAACCGTAGTTGTTCTCGGCCGCATCGAGCGCCGCATAGATTTCGACGCCCGGCGCGGTGAGATCGGGCTTCGTGATCGTCGAGAGCCCGTCGGGACCGCGCAGGCTGAACGCGGCGAGCACGTCGCCGAGTCGCGACGCGGGCGTGAAGTCGATCGTCACCGGCACGGGCGCGCTTGCCGAGATGAACGAAATGAATGCGTCGCCTTCGGCACGCTGCATGCTGTACGCGGGCAGCGTCGCCTCGCCGGCATCGATGAACACGATGCCGTCCTGGTTGTTGTAGATCAACGCAAGCTCGGCCCCGGCTGCCTGCGCGTTGTCGATCTTTTCTTCGTAGGCGCAGTTGCCGCGCGCAATCAGCGCGGCCGAGCCCGCGAAATAGCCGGGCGGAAAACCGCCGTTGATCGTGCAGCCGATCGGATTGGCGCCGTACCAGCGGATCGGGAGATCGTTCACCGGCTGGCCGACATCGAGACCCGAGCCCGCCTGCAGCACGATGCCGCGCGTGGCGGCCGGCGGCGTGCCGGGGCCGCTTGCGTTGAGCATGCCGACGCCGGAGACATTCTCGTCGTGCGTCGACGCCGCGACCGTCGTCACCCAGGGGCCGATGTTCGAGACGCGGCCGCCCGGATCGTCGCAGCCGGGCCGGGTATTGCCGGCCGCCGCCGCGACGAAGATGTCGGCGCCGAGCGCATCGAGAAACACTTCCTCGCCGTCGCTCCACGGCGAATCGCCGGGCACGTTGCCGCAGACCGGTCCGATCGAATAGTTCACGACGTCGACACGGTCGGCGATCGCGTTCTCGATGCCGGCGATGATCGCGGCGTCGATGCAGCCGGTGATCGGACAGACCTTGTACGTACGTACCTGCGCGCACGGCGCGACGCCCGACATGAACGTGTGCGGCGGCGGTATCGACGGCGGCGGATTCGCGCTCGCATCGAGCGTATTGCCCGCCGCGGTGCTCGCCGTGTGCACGCCGTGGCCGTTGCCGGGCTCGGCTTCGGGATCGTCCCCGTTGCACAGGCCGGCCGCGTCGGTCGAGGTGCAGTCGACTTCGCTGAGCAGCTTCGGATTCGCCGCATCGAGCCCGCACGCGGGATCGTTCGCGAACGACGGATGCGCGCTGTTCGCGCCGGTGTCGACGACGCCGACGACGACGCCTTCGCCGCGCGTGCCGACGCCGCCCGGCGCGGACGCCCCGCTCCAGAGCGACGCGGCACCGATGAACTCGGGCCCGCGGTACGTATCGAGCGCGAACTTGCGCGACGCGCGCACCGACGCGATGCCGGGCATGCGCGCGACGCGCCCGGCCTCGTCCGGCATCAATGACGCCGCGATGCCGTTCATCGTGATCGCGTAGTGATGGGAGACGGCAATGGGATGGCCGAGCGCGTGCGCGATCGATGCGATATGCGCCGCACGGCGATCGGCGAGATACGCCTCGTACGCTTGCGCCGGCGCCGAGTGCGCGTCGAGCTTGCGCCGCTGCGCCGGAGCGATCGCGGTCGCCGGAATGCCCTGCGTGCCGCCGGCATAGTGCGCAAGGCCGGGCTCGATGAACCTGACGATGTACGTCGCCGGCGTGTGCGCATCGCCGAGGCCGGCAGGGACGACGTCGAGCACGGGCCGCGCCTGGCTCCGCGCGGCGCCGATGCCGAGCAGCGCGGCGGCGATCGCGGCGACGAGCGTCGTGTTGCGCACGGGTGGCCTCATGCTCGGGCGGGTCCGCCATCAATACGCGGCCGGGCCGCGCGAACGGACACTAGATTACGCCATGCGAACGCGCCGCGACGATCGCCGGCGCCGCGGTTCAGGCAAAAAAGCGCTCGACGTCGGCGAGCGCGCGCGTCCGCGGCAGCGGCGGCAGGCTCGCGAGAAACAGCTTGCCGTACGCACGGGAGGTCAGCCGCGGATCGCAGAGCACGAGCACGCCGCGATCGTGCACGTCGCGGATCAGCCGCCCGGCACCCTGCTTCAGCGCGATCACGGCGGCCGGGATCTGCCAGTCCGTGAACGGATTGCCGCCCGCTTCGCGCAGCGCATCGAGCCGCGCGACGAGCACCGGATCGTCCGGCGCGGCGAACGGCAGCTTGTCGATGACGACGACGCTGAGCGCCTCGCCGGCGACGTCGACGCCTTCCCAGAAGCTCGCCGCACCGAGCAGCACGCCGTTGCCGGACGCGCGGAACTCGGTCAGCAGCCGATGCCGCGGCGCGCTGCCCTGCACGAACAGCGGAAACGCGACGCGTTGCGGCAGGATCTCCGCCGCCCGCCGCAGCGCGCGATGCGACGTGAACAGAAGGAACGCACGCCCGCGCGAGGCTTCCAGCACCGGCAGGACCGCGTCGAGCACGCGCTCGACATAATCCGGCGCGGCGGGATCGGGCAGGCCCTGCGGCAGGTAGGCGAGCGCCTGGCGCGCGTAGTCGAACGGACTTTCGAGCGAAAGCGTCACCGGCTCGTCGAGCCCGAGCTGGCGCGCGAAATGCTCGAAGCGGCCGGCGACCGACAGCGTCGCCGAGGTGAAGATCCACGCGGCATGACTCTGCGCACGCAGGTCGCGCAGCGGCTGCGAGAGGTCGAGCGGCGTCGCATGGAACGAGAACCCGTTCGCGCTGAGCTCGTACCAGTGCACCGCCTCGCGATCGTGCGAATCGCAGACTTCGGCGAATCGCGCGGCCTGCATCTCGGCGCGCTCGTGCACGCTGGCGAGGCCGCGGCTTCGCTCGGCGTGCTTGCCGAGCGTCTCGGCGAGGAACGCGAGCGCTTCGCGAAGCCCCGTCATTTCGCGATCGACGTTCGCGTCGCTCTCGATCTGCGCCATCGCGCCTTTCGCCGGAAATCTGTCCAGCGCAAGCCGCACGCGCTTGACCGCCCAGTTCACCGCGTCGACCGGCACCTGCAGCAAGGCGAGCGCGCCGGCGACGCCCGCGCATTCGGCGAGCGCGTCGCCGGCGAGCTCGGTCAGCTGGCGCGCCGACAGCGACACCGAGAAGAACTGCCCCGCGAGCTCCGGAATCTGGTGCGCCTCGTCGAGGATGAACGCGTGCGCGCCGGGCAGGATCTCGCCGAAGCCCTCCTGCTTGATCGCAAGATCGGCGAACAGGAGATGATGATTGCAGTCGACGATGTCGGCTTGCTGCGCGGCGCCGCGCGCCTTGACGACG
>CALFNI010000045.1 GCA_937902695.1 uncultured Rhodanobacteraceae bacterium | reverse complement strand
CGACATCATGCGCGACGTGCACGGCCCCGCCTCGCGACTCGTCGCAGCCGCACGCACGTCATCGGCGCTGTTGCTCGAGCTCGTCGAGACGCGTCTGGCGCTCTTCGCGAGCGAGATCGACGTCGAGCTCGGGCGCGTGCGCAGCCTGGCTTTCCTGCTGCTCGGCGCCGCGACGTGCTTCGGTCTGGCACTCGCGCTGCTGGTCATCCTCGTGATCGCGGCATTCTGGGATACGCACCGCTTGCTCGCCATCGGCGCATCGGCAAGCGTGATGCTCGTCGTCGCAGTCGCCTTGCTGCTGACGCTGCGAGGGCGCGTCTCGTCAGGCGCTCCGTTCGCCGCGACGCTGCGGGAGCTACGCGAGGACTATCGCGCGCTCCGGCAGGGCCGGCTCGAATGAACCGCGCCGACCTCGAGCGGCGCAGGGCCTGGCTCGTCGCGCGAGCGCAGCGCCAGCGGGAGCGCCTCGAGGGTTCGCTTGTGCCATGGCAGGCAGAGACCGATCGCATCGATCGCGCAACCGGATTCGTTCGCCGTCGCGCCGGCTGGCTGGGTTTCTTCATGGGCGCCGCGCTAGGCCTCGGTGCCGCCGTGCATCCGCGCCTGCTCGTCGCCGCGGTGCGCGCGCTGGCGGCGACGTGGCCGCTCTGGCTTCGCGCGAGATCGCGTTGAACCATGGTTTCGGGAATTGCAAGAACGCTCGGAACGCTGCGCTCGGCGGCGCTGCGCCTCGACGGCGCCGGGAGCGATTATGATCTCCTCGTCGAAGCCGCGCGCGGCCGTTCCTTCGTGCTGCTGGGCGAGGCGACGCATGGCACGCGTGAGTTCTACCGCATGCGCGCCGACATCACGCGACGCCTGATCGAGGAAGGCGGCTTCGACACCGTCGCCGTCGAGGCGGACTGGCCCGATGCGTATCGCCTGCACCGGTACGTCAGCGGCGATGCGGCCGATACCACGGCGATGGACGCGTTCGGCGATTTCTCGCGTTTTCCGCGCTGGATGTGGCGCAACGAGGAAGTGCTGCGCTTCATCGCCTGGTTGCGCGCCCACAACGACGCCAGGGGTCCCGACGCGCACGCGGGATTCTACGGACTCGACATGTACAGCATGTACCGGTCTGCCGAAGCGGTGATCGCGTATCTCGAACGCGTCGATTCGACGCAGGCGGGCATCGCGCGTCGGCAGTATGCCGCGCTCGATCATGTGCGCGAGCCCGAACGCTATGGCTACGAGGCGGTCAGCGGGCTGCGTCCGGACTGCCGCGATGCGGTTCGCGAACGGCTGGTCGAGCTCATCCGGCGCAGGTCCGACTACATCGCCGACGACGGCCGCGCAGCCGCGGACGCGCATTTCTTCGCGCAGCAGAACGCGCACGTCGTCGCCAGCGCCGAGGCGTATTACCGCGAGACGTTCGCCGGACGCGCGGCGAGCTGGAATCGGCGCGACGAGCACATGACCGAGACCTTGCTGGCCCTGCAGCGCCATCAACGCGAGACGAACCGGATGGGGCGCATCGTCGTGTGGGCGCACAATTCGCATCTCGGCGACGCGCGGGCGACGGAGATGGCACGGGCCGGCGAATGGAACGTCGGGCAGCTCATCCGCGAACGAGCCGGGCGCGAGGCCGTGCTGTCGGTGGGCTTCACGACCTATACCGGCACCGTGACCGCGGCACGCCAATGGAACGGTGCGGCCGAGCGGCGCGGCGTGCTGCCCGCGCTGGCCGACAGCTACGAAGACCTGTTCCGCCGCTCCGGTCTGGAGGCGTTCTACGTGCCGCTGTCTGGCGAGGTGGCCGAGGTGCTGCGCGAGCCGCGACTCGAGCGGGCGATCGGCGTGCTCTATCTTCCCGAGACGGAGTATGCGAGTCATTACTTCGCGGCGTCGCTTCCGCTTCAGTTCGACGCCGTGTTCCATCTCGATGAAACCGAGGCGGTCGAGCCGCTCGACGAGGCGGGCACCGATAGCGGTGCGCTTGCGGCGTGATATCCGGCGACGCGCCGATCCGCCGGCGCTGACGCGCCTGCTCCGGTACGGCAGGGATTCGGCGGCGGATCGCCACGACAAGGGCAGAAGATGGGCCCGGTTTGCTACGATCGGCGCGTCCTTCCGGATTGCAGGCCGGCGACCATGAAGGAAGCCGAAGCGACGCGCGACGCGCTCCGTGTCCAGAGCGGCACCATCAACGTCCTTCGCCTGTTCGATGTCGCCTACGCGATCGACCTCGGCCGCGTCGAAAAGCTCTGGACCGACCATGCGCGGTCGAGCAGTCGTGCCAGGCTCAGCACGACCCCCGCGAAAGCGATGACGTTCGCCGAAGCGCCGGTCGTCCTCGCGATGCCCTCGGTTTCGATCGACTTCGGCGACGGCGCCGTCGAATGCGCGTTGACCGCAAGCCTGTACGGATTCGGAACGGTCGCGATCAAGGTCGGCGTTCCGGTGCGCGACCTCGCGTGGCCCGCGTTCGTCGAGTTCGAGCGCGCGGTCGATCGCGTCATCGGACCGTCGAGCGACGCTGCGTTCTGGCTCGAGCGCCTGGAGTTCGCCGTGCAGGTGCTCGAGCCCGCGCTGGTCCGACCGTCGAGCGGACGTCTTTACGAAGACTACGCGGTGATCGTCGTGCAGGAGCTGGACGAGCCCGTCAGCGCCGAGGGCCTGCTCGAGCGCATCGATCTCGTGCCTCTGCTTTCGGGCGAAGCGCGCGAGCTTGCCGAAACCGCGCGCGCGGAACTCATGAGGAACCACTTTTCCTATTACCGCGACGATCTCGTCGTGTTGACCTGGGATCGCGCTTTCGTATACGAACCGCGCGGCGATTCCGACGTCGCCGACGTGCTCGAGGTCGCCAACGCACAGCTGCTGGAGCTGCGCTATTACGACGAGCTGCTCGATGCGGAGCTGCCTCGCATGTACGCCCAGGTCGAAGGTGCGCGGCGCGTTGCCGCGCTGCTCGCGTCGCGGCACTTCGCGCACCTCGCGCGGCGCCTGCAGACCATGGTCGCGGAAGTCACGGAGCTTACCGAGAAGATCGACAATGCGCTGCAGGTGACGGAGGACGTTTACCTCGCGCGCGTCTACGGCGCAGCGCTGGCGCTGTTCCGCGTCCCCGCCGTCGCGGCGGCGGTCGATCGCAAGCTGTCGATCATCCGCGATACCTACACGGCGCTTTACGAAGCGGCATCGAGCCGAC
>CALFNI010000044.1 GCA_937902695.1 uncultured Rhodanobacteraceae bacterium | reverse complement strand
CCTCGTCGAGGCCGGCCGCGCTCATGGCGCGGTGCTCGGCCTGCTCGCGGATCACGTCGATGACATCGTCGACCGTGATGCGGCCGAGCAGCACGTTGTTGTCGTCGACGACCGGCGCGGACACCCAGTCGTGGTCGGCGAACTGCTGCGCGAGCTCGGCGACCGGCGTGTGCGCGTCGATCGCCGGCTGCTCGATGTCCATCAGCTGGTTCACCGGCGTCGCGGGATCGGTGATGAGGAGCTGTGCGAACGGAATGCGGCCCTGGTACTGGCGGCGGCGGTTGACGACGTAGAGATGATGCGACTGCTCGGGCAGTTCGCCGCGCTGGCGCAGATAGCGCAGCACGACATCGACCGTCACGTCGGCGCGCACGGTGACGAGATCGGGGTTCAGCAGGCGGCCCGCGGTGCCCTCGTCGTACGTCAGCATGTGCTCGAGGCGCTCGCGATCCTCGCGCTCCATCGATTTCAGGACTTCGTCGGCGACCGTGTCCGGCAGGTCGCCCATGAGCTCGGCGAGATCGTCGATGTCGAGCGTTTCGGCCGCTGCGACGATTTCGTCCGGATCCATCGCCTTGAGGAGATCCTCGCGGACGTCGTCGCCGACATGGACGAGGATCTCGCCGTCGTCCTCGGGATCGGTCAGTCCCCAGACCACTGCGCGCCGGTCCGGCGGCAGCGATTCGAGCAGATTGCCGATCTCGGCGGGCGAGAGCGTGTTGACCAGGCGCTTGACCGCGCCCAGCCGGCCCGAGCCGATCGCTTCGGCGAGCATGCGCAGCTGGCGCGCGGTCTTCTCGGGGCGGGTACCTTCGGCCATCGGCAACGCTCGCATCGGGGCGCGCGCGATTATGCGGACCTGCGGCGCTCCGCGATAGGCGTGCGCTCAGCGCACGGGGCAGGCGATGCGTGCGATCTCGGTGCGCGCGAGCGCCTTTTGCGTGACCGGGTCGATCAGCACGAACGCCATGCCGGGCGTCGCCCACTGCGCCGTCGAATATTCCGAGCGCTCCGCGCCGCCGGTCCACGGCTTGGACTTGGCCCCGGGCGCGGCGATCCAGGCTTCGACGTAGCTGAGCGCGGGGTTGCCGGCATCCCAGCGCGCGGTCGCGCGGAACGGCGACAGGAAATCACAATCGGATGCGGCCGCCGGCGCAACCGCGATCGCGGGCCCGGGCCCGATCTCTGGCGCCGGCGGGGCGCTTGCCGGCGGGATATCCGTGCAGTCGGTGCGCGGCGCGTAGCGCGCGGACTGGAACACCGGCACGCCGTCGCGTTGGGCCCAGGTGGTGATTGCCGGCGGCGGCTGATGCGCGAGCGAGGCGATGACGTCGAACTTCGCGGCGTTGCCGGCGCCGGTGAAGACGACGACCTGCGGCTTGCCCGTGCAGCTCTCGCGCGCGATGCGATCCGGATCGACGCTGTCGAGCCATGCGAGCCTGGCGCGCGTGACGAACACGAACGGCATCACGTAGCCCCAGTCCGGGAAATACGCGGTCGCATCGGGATCGTCCCGGGCGACGCGATGCGCGAAGCGGTCGATCGCGTCCGAGTACATCGCCGCGCCGCCGCTCGCCTCGAGATCGCGATGGAAATGCGCGAGATTGAACGTGTTCATGACGGCGACGACGGCCAGCAACGCGAATCCGGACGCGGCTGCGACGCGTGCGGTCGCGGTCTCCCGCGGCCGTGTCCACCACGCCGCGCAGGCTGCGCCGAACGCGGCATAGAGGAACGGCACGATCGTCGTGTAGTGATGGCCGTCGAGCCGGTTGCCGAAGACCGCTGCGCAGGCGAGGAACGAGACGACGAAGACGAGCGGCGTCGCGATCGCGCGCCGGTCGTCGCGCGGCACCGCCCGCGCGACGATCAAGGTGCCGACCGGCACGAGTACGAGCAGCGCGGCCTTCAGCGAACCGGTGAAATCGCCGGCGTGGTGCTGCAGGACCATGAGCCACGGCCAGCGGCCGGTGAGCACGCCGCGCGCGACCACGGACATCGTGCGGACGCGATCCATCGCGCTGCCGGCATCGCCGAGCGGACGCAGGCTGTCGCTGTGGCCGTGCAGCCAGCGCAGCATCGCCTCGAAGCTGCCGAGCGCCTGGCTGACCCGGAAAAGGCCGCCGATCACCGGCAGATAGCCGGCGAGGCACGCGAAGAGCCAGAGCGCGGCAAAGCCGAGATCGCGGCGCGCGTTCTGCGTGCGTCCGGTCAGGAACAGCCAGACCAGCGCCGGGAAGAAGAACGCGAAGATGAAATAGCTGAAGACCGAAAGACCGAACAGGAGGCCGCTCGCGACGAGGCGCAGCGCGGGCCGCGGCTTCGACTCCCAGTCGCGCAGGAGCAGCATCGCGCCGAGCAGCAGCATCATCGGAAACAGGCAGCTGTAGGCCTGCGTGCGGAGCGCGACGACGAACGACGGATCCAGCGCGAGCGGCACCAGCGCCGCCGCCGCGATCGCGCTCTTCGCCGGCGCGTCGGCGCGGCGCATGAATTGCGCGAGCAGCAGCACGATCAGGAAGCCGGCCGCGCCCTGCGTGATGCGCAGCGTGCCGACGTCGACGCCGAAGAGGGCCATCAGCGGCAGCGCGAAATAGATCTGCGTGCTGCCGTGGTAGATCTGGCCGGTGAACAGCGGGAACCGGCCGAGGATCACGTTGCCGGGCACGATCCACGGATGATGCCCCGGCGCCTTCGGATCGAAGATGCCGGGGATGATGTATTCCGGATTGACCGCGTCCATGTAGAGGCCGGGCAGGCGCCAGTCCATCGCATACGCGAACGCGAAGACGATCAGCGCGGACGCGACGACCAGCGCCGGCGCGTGCGCCGCAATGCGCCGGCGCCACGCGGTCGATTCGAAACCGTTCAGTGCGCGGGAACCGGCGGCGGCGTTCATCGCGCGCGCGGCGTCAGCAGAGCCGGCTGCGCAGCAGGCAGAATGCGCGCTCGTCGCCTTCGCCGGTCGCCGGATCCGACGTCGATGCGTTGCCGAACGTCGTGAAGTCGAGCACGTCCCAGCCGGCGCGATGGAGCGTGCGGCGCAGGCCCGCTTCGGAGAACATCCAGTAGTTGGTCGCGTCGTTGTTCGTCTCGTCGGCGGCGACGAGATATGCGGCCGGCACCGTGCGCAGCTCGACGCGCTCGCGATTGACCGTGTTCGAGCCGCGCGCCTTCGGCGCGAGGTTGTAGCGCACGACGCGCGTCGAGACGACCGCGTGGCGCGCGACGCCGGCGAGGCTTTCGAGCGCGCCGAACGGATTCTTCAGGTGATAGAGGATGCCGAGGAAGAACGCGAGGCCGTAGCGTTCGCCCGGCAGCTCGAAATGCCGGTCGAGATCGACCTCGCGGATCTCGATCGACGAGCCGAGCGTTTCCTTCAGGAGGCGGATGCCGCGGCAGCTGTTGTAGTTCGTCGGCGGATAGTCGACCGCGTGTGCGCGATGGCCGAGCGATTCGAGGAAGAACGCCGTGTCGCCGTCGGCGGCGCCGATGTCGGCGATCGGCGCATCGCCGGCGAGATCGAGCAGCGCGCGGTTCGGGCCTTGCAGCAGCTGGTCGAGCAGGTGGAAGTTCGACAGCGTCCCGTACGGGTACCAGCCGTAATCGGCCGGCGCGAGGCGCTGCTTCACCGCGTCGAGCTCGACGCGGTACGCGCTGGCCTTCCTTGCGATGTCCGCGATATCCAAGCCGTCCTCGCCGTCGCTTCGTGGCAGCGGCGAAGCGTGCCGTCTCGACGGCGCGCGCGCAAGCGCGCGCGATGCGTCAGGCCGGGGCGGCGGCGCCGTCGGCCGGCTTCTCGGCGCAGGCTTCGAGCCGCTTCAGGGCATGCAGGATGCCCTCGCGCGTGACCGCGCGGAGCAGCGTCTTCGACTCGGCGAGAAGGCGCCCGCGGTCGCAGGCGTTGCCTTGCTCCCACCCATCGAGCAGGAGGCCGGGATGCATGCTGAACTCGGTGAGCCCGAGCGCGAGCAGGAGGCACGTGTAGCGCACGTCGCCGGCCATCTCGCCGCACAGCGTGACGTGGCGGCCCGCGCGCCGCGCGGTCGCGATCGTGAAAGCGAGGAGACGCAGCACCGCCGGATGCAAGGGATCGTAAAGATTCGCAAGATGGTCGTTGTTGCGGTCGACCGCGAGCGTGTACTGCACGAGATCGTTGGTGCCGATCGCGATGAAATCGAGCTTCCTGATCATGCCCGGCAGCGCGATCGCGGCGGCGGGCACCTCGATCATCGCGCCCAGCTCGATGTGCTCGGCGATCTCGTGCCCCGCGGCGCGCAGGTCGCGCGCGGCCTGGTCGAGCAGATAGCGAACGCCGGCCATTTCCTCGATCGTCGAGACCATCGGCACGAGGATCCGCACGGGCCCATAGTTGGACGCGCGCAGGATCGCGCGGAGCTGGAGGATCAGCAGCTGCGGCCGGCGCAGCGAGAGGCGCACGCCGCGCACGCCGAGCGCGGGATTGTCCTCGTCGTCGAGCACGATGCCGGTCGCGTCGGCCTTGTCGGCACCGAGATCGAGCGTGCGGATCGTGACGGGGAGGCCGCCCATGCCGAGCACGAGGTCGCGATAGGCGAGGAATTGTTCTTCCTCGCTGGGGATTTCCTTGCGTTGCAGGAACAGGAACTCGGTGCGATAGAGCCCGACGCCCGCCGCGCCGGACGCGCGCGCCTGCGCGATGTCGGCAGGGAGCTCCGCATTGGCATAGAGCTGGATCGTCGTGCCGTCGCGCGTGCGCGTCTCGACGTCGCGAAGGAGCGCAAGGCGCTTGCCGCGTTGCACGACGTCGCGTTGCCAGGCGCGGTAGCGCGCGATGTCCTGCGCGGTCGGATGCACGGTGACTTCGCCGCGCTCGCCGTCGATCAGGATCAGGTCGTCGTCCTGGATGTGCGCAAGCGCATCGTGCGCGGCGACGATCATCGGCAGACGCAGCGAGCGCGCGAGGATCGCCGAGTGCGAGAGCGGGCTGCCCGAGGTCAGCACGACGCCGAGCACGCCGTGTTCGGCGAGCGGCACGAGCTCGGACGGTGCGACCGTGTCGCCGACGAGGATCTCGCCGACGCGCGCGGCGAGCTTGCGCTCCTCGACGCTCGATTCGCGGACCAGCGCCGCCTGCACGCGGCCGATGACGTGGTCGATGTCTTCCTTGCGGCTGCGCAGGTACGGATCGTCCATCGCCTCGAACACCGCGACCAGGCGGTCGCGCTGCATCTTGAGCGCGGCGCTCGCGCGGTAGCGGCCGACCTTGATGAGATCGGCGAGCCCGGCGTTGAGCTCGCGGTCGGCGAGGATCAGGCTGTGCGCGTCGATGAACTCGCCGACTTCATGCGCGAAGACGCCGGTCAGCTTTTCGCGGAGCGCGGCGAGCTCGGCACGCGCGAGGACGAGCGCGCGGGTCAGGCGTTCGAGCTCGGATTCGACTTCGGCGGCCGCGAGCGGACGTTCGTCGATCAGGTACCGGCTCGGCTGCTCGAGGCGAGCGCGGCCGAGGGCCATGCCTCGCGCCGCGCCGTTGCCGGTAAGAGTGAATCGCACGTCTCTCGCCCCGCCTCAATCGGTTGGTCTTGTGTCATCCCTCCCGCGAGCGGGAGAGGGGGAAACTCATTGCCCTTCCTCGAACTCGCGCTCGAAAAGATCGACCATCGCCGCCATCGCCGCGGCCTAGTCGGGTCCGTCCGCGCGGCGCTTCAGCTCGGCGCCGCGCCCCGCGGCCAGCATCATGACGCCCATGATGCTTTTCGCGTTGACTTCCTTGCCACGATACGCGATCGACGTCGCCGCCTGGAATCCGTGCAGTGCCTGTACGAGCTTGGCCGACGCGCGCGCGTGCAGGCCGAGGCGGTTGGTGATCGTGATGTCCTTTTCGAGCATGCGAGCCTTTGTCGGTCGGAGCGTGTGGTTTCGAAACGGCGCTCGGTGAAAGAGGTTACGGCGTGTCGACGAAGATCCCTCCACGGCCGCCCGTCGCGGCGGTCTGCGCCAGATCGTCGAGCGATTGTTACGGGTAGTTGAGCACGCGCAGCAGCATCGGCAGGTTCAGGCCCGAGACGCAGTGCATGCGCACGCCGAGCTTGGGCAGCCGGTTGGCGACGTTGCACGGCGTCGCGCCGTAGAGATCGGAGAGCACGAGCACGCCGTCGCCGCCGTCGAGGTCGCGCGCGCGCGCGGCGGCGGCGAACAGCATCTGGTCGGGATCGGCATTCGCAGCGACTTCCTGCACTTCGACCGGCAACGGCAGGCGGCCGAGCACGTGCCTCGCCGCCGAGACGAGCGCGGCGCCCATCGATTCGTGCGTGAGGAGGAGGACGCCGACGCTCATTCGAGCTCCCGGTGATAGCTCAGCACCTGGCGGTGCGTCGCGCGGTAGTGATCGGCGAGCTGCTCGGCGAGGTAGACGGAGCGATGGCGTCCGCCCGTGCAGCCGATGCAGATCGTGACATAGCTGCGCCCTTCGGCTTCGAAGCGCGGCAGCCACGTGTCGAGGAACTTCGCCAGATCGTCGCGGAACGCGATGACGTCGGGCTTCGCTTCCAGCCACTCGCGCACCGGCGCGTCCTTGCCCGAGAGCGGTCGCAGGCGCGAATCCCAGTGCGGATTGGGCAGGCAGCGCGCGTCGAAGACGAAATCGGCGTCGGTCGGCACGCCGCGCCGGTAGGCGAACGACTCGAAGAGCAGCGTGAGGCCGCCGGCCGCGAGGCCCATCTCGTTGATGATCAGGCGGCGCAGCTGATGGACGTTGAGATCGCTCGTGTCGACGACGCGATCGGCGATCGAGACCATCGGCCGCAGGAGACGCCGCTCCGTCGCGATCGCTTCGGCGAGACCAAGGCCTTCGGCCGAGAGCGGATGGCGGCGGCGCGTTTCCGAATAGCGCTTGATGAGGACGTCGTCGCGGGTGTCGAGGAAGACGATGCGATAGCTGATCTGCGACTGCGCGAGCTCGGCGAGGATCGCCGGCAGGCGGTTCAGGTTCTCGGCGCGGTTGCGCACGTCGACGCCGACCGCGAGCTTGTCGTGAAGCGTCGCCGCGCCCTGCGAGAGCGCCTGCACGAACGCCGGCATCAGCGCGGAGGGCAGGTTGTCGACGCAGTAGTAGCCGAGATCCTCGAGCGTGCGCAGCGCGACGGTCTTGCCGGAGCCGGAAAGGCCGCTGACGATGATGAGCTCGGCCGCGGTCTGGGCCGGCTTGGCCGTGGGCGCGGTGCTGGTGTCGGTGGTCGTGTCTACCATGGGGGCAGCCGGCGCAACTGGTGGGCCTGGCGGTCGATGAACGTCTGGGCCGGATCGAAGCCCTTGCTCTTCAGCATATGGCTGCGCACGGCCGCTTCCGCAAGGACCGCGATGTTGCGGCCCGGCGCGACCGGGATCGTGATGCACGGAATCTGCACGTCGAGCACCTCGCGATAGCCGACGTCGCCCGTGAGGCGCGCCATGCCGTCGCCGGGCGCGTCGAGCTTCTGCGGCTTCAGGTGCACGATGAGGCGCAGGTATTTCGACGGTTTGACGGCCGTCTGGCCGAACATTTCGCGAACGTTCAAGACGCCGAGGCCGCGCACTTCCAGGAGATCGCGCAGCATGTCGGGGCAGTTGCCGTCGATGACGTCGGGCGCGATCAGCGTGAACTCGGGGGCATCGTCGGCGACGAGGCGATGGCCGCGCGTGATGAGCTCGAGCGCGAGCTCGCTCTTGCCGGTGCCGCTCTCGCCGGTGATCAGCACGCCGATCGAATAGACCTCCATAAGCACGCCGTGCAGCGTGACCTGCCGCGCGAGCTCGCGCGCGAGATGGTATTGCAGGTAGGTCAGGAGCTCGTGGCCGCGCTTGGGGCTGATCCAGAGCGGCGTCTGCGATTCCTCGGCGGCCTGGCGAAGGTCGGCGGGGATGGGCTGGTCCTTCGTCACGAGCACGGCGGTCGGCTGGTACGCGATGATCTTCTCGACCGTCTCCCAGCGCTGGCGCGAATCGAGCCCGTCGAGGTAGTTGAGCTCCTCGGTGCCGATGATCTGCACCTTGTTCGGATAGATGATGTTGAGATAGCCGACGAGCGAGGGCCTGCGCTGCTGCGTCGTGCCCGGATCGAACGTGCGATTCTCGCCGCGCATGCCGGCGACCCAGCGGAGCGCCATGCGCTCCGAGACGGCGTCGAACAGCTGGCGGGCGGAAAGCCTCTCCATCGTGCGGAACCCCGAAATACCGGACTGAGATCGCGCTGCCGGCGCGCCGATCGGCCGCGCCAGCCTGCCATAGTGTACGGATGCCGGCCACGCGGCGTCCGCGCGGGCGCGAAATCGCGCCGCGCGGCCCCCATCAGCGGGCGGCGGCCTTCGCCTTGTGCAAGAGATCGCGCAGCACGCGCGCATCAGGCGCCGCGCGAAGCTCGGCGGTCAGCTCGGTGTCGGAGAAAAGCTCGGCGAGCTCGGCGAGGAGCTTGAGGTGCTGGTCCGTGAAGTGCTCCGGCACGATCAGCGCGGCGACGAGGTCGACGGGCTTCCTGTCGTCGGCGCCGAAGTCGATGGGCGCGGCGAGCCGAACGAACGCCGCGCGCGGCTCGGCGACGCTGGCACTGCGCCCGTGCGGAATCGCGACGCCGTGTCCGAGACCGGTCGAGCCGAGCTGCTCGCGCGCTTCGAGCGCCGCCTGCACGGTGCGGACGTCGTCGTCGCCCGCAAGGAGCTCGGCCATGCGCGCGATCAGGCTCGCCTTGTCGCTGGCGAGGAGATCCGTCCGCACCCGCTCCTGCGGCAGCAGATCGAGGAAAGGCATGAGCGGAAGAGGCTCTCCGTATCGCTCGCGGCGGCGGGCGGCTAATGGTACCGGCGTTTGCCGGCCCGCGGTTGCGCTTCGTCCCGTCGTCCCCGCGAAAGCGGGGACCCAGCGACTTTGCCGTTCCCGGGAAAGGCGCCGGGTTCCCGCGTTCGCGGGAACGACGAGGCATATATCTCTGTCTGCCGGCTCCCTAGCTGTACCGCGTCGCGCGCACGGTCTCGGCGTGATGATCGGTCAGTTTTTCCTTGTGCTTGAGCACCTGCTTGTCGATCTTGTCGACCAGC
The DNA here is from genome assembly GCA_937902695.1 of uncultured Rhodanobacteraceae bacterium. Taxonomy (GTDB): domain Bacteria; phylum Pseudomonadota; class Gammaproteobacteria; order Xanthomonadales; family Rhodanobacteraceae; genus Dokdonella_A. Next base: position 2,300 of record CALFNI010000044.1, on the reverse strand, counting down.
ACGTCGATCGCCGCGTACATGTCGGCTGCGGTCGCGTTCGCGTGCAGCGTGCGGGCCGATTTCTTGCCGGCGAACCGTATCGTGGCCTCGGCCGTGTGCAGCACCTTCTCGATGCCCAGCACGATGCTGAGCTCATGCAGATGGTCGAAGTGGCGCGCAATCCGCTCGAACTTGCTCGTGCAGTAATCGCGTAGCGCGGGGGTGACTTCGACCGTATGACCCTGAATCGTGATCTGCATGACGGACTCCTCTTGGACGAACGTCCGGAAGCGCCGGACGCGTACTGCGTGGTCGGCGCCCGGTCGATGCAACTCGGCGAAGGCGCCGGGGCCCGGCAGTGCCGGGCTTCGAATCGTCAGGGGTCGGCGGGATCCTCCATGTCGTGCGGCGCGAAATCGCCGGCTGCACACCATGAGACCCGCGCCCGGCGGAACGGTTCCTGAGCCGGGAAAATTGCGCGATCGCGCGAGCGGGCGCGGCACCGATCCATGCGCAATCCTCAACCGAAACGGCTGCGGTCGTTGGACGACGGGATGTTCATCGCCTCGCGGTACTTTGCGACGGTGCGGCGCGCGACGCTGATGCCGCGCTTGTTGAGCTCCGCGGCGAGCGCCTGGTCCGACATCGGACGCGCGGGCTGCTCGTCGCCGATCAGCTTCTTGATCATGGCCTGGATCGCGGTCGCGGACGCGGCGCCGCCGTCGACGGTCGAGACGCCGCTCGAAAAGAAATATTTGAACTCGAACGTGCCGCGCGGCGTGTGCAGGAACTTGCGGGTCGTGACGCGGCTGACTGTCGATTCGTGCATGCCGATCTCCTCGGCGACGTCCTTCAGCACGAGCGGGCGCATCGCTTCGGCGCCGAACTCGAGGAACGCCTCCTGCGCGCGCACGATCGAGGTGGCGACCTTCAGCATCGTCTCGGCCCGCGTCTTGAGGCTCTTGATCAGCCAGCGCGCTTCCTGCAGCTGGCCGCGCAGGTACGAGGCATCTTCGCGCCGCGCCTTGGCGATGAGGCTCGCATAGTGCTCGTTGATGCCGAGCCGCGGCTGGCAGCCCGGCGCGAGCGTGACGTGCCAGCGGCCGCCGATCTTGCGCGCGTAGGCGTCGGGTGCGACGTATTCGGCGCTCGCATTCGAGAATCCGACGCCGGGCTTGGGCACGAGCGAACGGATCAGCGCGATGGCGCTTTCGAAATCCTCCTCGGTCGCGTGCACGCGCTGGCAAAGGCGCGCGCGGTCCTGCCGCGCGAGCGCTTCGAGATGCTCGTCGACGAGCGTTTTGGCGAGCGCGAGCGCGGGCGTCGAGGCATCGAGCGTGTCGAGCTGCACCGCCAGGCAATCCTTGAGCGAGCGGCTTGCCACGCCGACCGGGTCGAAGCGCTGCACGCGATGGCGCACGGCCTCGATCTGCTCCACCGAGACGGTGAAGATCGACGCGAGGCTCATCTGGATCGACTCGTCGGATTCGGTCAGGTAGCCGTCGTCGTCGATCGCCTCGATGATGGATGCCGCGATCGCGCGGTCGCGCGGCGACATCGGCGTCAGGTTGAGCTGCCAGAGCAGGTGGTCGCGGAGGTCCTCGACCTCGGCGTCCTGCGGCTCCATGCCGTCCTCGTCGAGCGCCGTGCCGCGGTATTCGCTGCGCTCGATATCGAGGTCGAGCGGGCCGTCGTCGGTCTCGTTGGCCGTCTCGGCGGCTTCCGCGGGGGTCTCGGGCGCAGATTCGACGCCGTCCGTCGTCTCGGCTTCGCCGGTATCGACGTCCTCGCGGTCGCTCTCGAGCTCGAGGAGGGGGTTCGATTCGATGGCCGTGTTCAGCTCGAGCTCGAGCTCCATGCTCGACAGCTGCAGCAGCCGGATCGCCTGCTGCAGCTGCGGCGTCAGCGCGAGCTGCTGGTTGAGTCGTATCTGAAGCGCGGGTTTCATGCCGAAATCGTGCCAACCCCCTGTTGGCCCCATCGTAGCGCCAAACGGAGTGTGCCGGGCAGGCTTGACGTCACGATTGCGGGAGTGGAGGCTGGCCGGATTCGCCGCCCGCCTTTCCCCTTTTCCGCTCGCGGGAGAGGGCAGTCCTGCGACAAGCGTGCCTCATCCGCCTTCGGCACCCTTTCCCGCAGAGCGGGAGAAGGAAAAGCCCCTTACATCCGGAACTCTTTGCCGAGGTAGACCTCGCGCACCTGCTCGTTGGCCAGGATCTCGGCCGGCGCGCCCTGCGCCAGGACGGCGCCCTCGTTCATGATGTACGCGCGCTCGCAGATGCCGAGCGTCTCGCGCACGTTGTGGTCGGTGATCAGGATGC
>CALFNI010000043.1 GCA_937902695.1 uncultured Rhodanobacteraceae bacterium | reverse complement strand
CCGTAGCCTTCGCTCGCGCGATAATCCATGTCGAGCACGACGTAGCCGTGATCGTTCAACATGTTGTGGAACATCTGCTCGCGGAAGTAGTACGGCCACTGCTCGTGCACGTTCTGCGTGTAGCCCGCGCCGTGCACGAATAGAACGGCCGGATATTTCTTCGACGCGTCGAAATCCTTCGGCACGTAGAGCTTCGCGTAGATCGGCTGCCTGGTGTGCGTCGAGGGCACTTCGACGATCCTGAGCTCGGGCCATGCGAGCGCCTTGTATTCGGCCGTGCGCGTGTCGGTGATGTCGCGCGCGACGCCGCCGTCGGCGCTGACGATCGCAACCTGCGGCGGCAGGTAAGGGCCCGAGCGCAGCAGCGCTACCTGCCTGCCGTCCGGCGAAAGCCGGAACTCCTGCACGCCCTTGACCGACGAGATGCGCGTCAGCGCGCCGCCGCCGACCGCGACGCGGTAGACGTCGTAATCGTACGGCGCCTCGGCGTTCGCCTTGACGTAAAACCACCTGCCGTCGTCGGACACGACCGGCGCCGAGACTTCGAACGTGCCGTGCGTCAGCGCTGCCGCCTTCGCGCCGGGAGCTTTCGCGTAGAGCTGCGCGTAGCCGGTCTCTTCGGAGACGTACCAGAGCGTCTTGTCGTCCTTCTCCCAGCCGAACTCGTTGAAGTTCCAGTTGATCCATGCGGGGTCGGAGAGGCGATGCTGCGCGACGAGCTTGTGCGCGCCGAAATCGACGGTCGCGATCCAGCGGTCCTTGTTGTCGATCGCGCGGATCTGGATCGCGACGTTGCGCCCGTCGCGGCTCCATTCGACACCGCCGCCGCCGCCGTCCTCGGCGTCGGAGACGATGCGGATCGCGCGTTCCTTCGGCTTGTCGTCCTTCTTCTCCTTGTCCTTGTCCGTCTCGTCCTTCGCGTCAGGCTTCGCGCTCGCGTCGGCTTGCGCACGCTTTGCGTTCTCGTCGCGGATCGCCTTCAGGGGATCGTCGTGAATGCCGGGCAGGTCGGTTGCGGCAAGCTTGTATTGCGTATGGTCGGCGAGATTCAGCAGCACGATCGACTGCGGCGCGGGGTCGTTGCGTCCGACCCGCGTGCGCTCGTCCTGCTGCTCCTCGTAACCCGATTCGGTGACGAAGTGCTGCAGCTTGCCGACCTTGCCCTTGTCGTAGTTCTTCGGTGTCGTGAACACGAGCAGCCAGCGGCCGTCGGGGCCGAGCGACGTGCCTTCGATCCTGACGTCGTCGCCGACGTAGAACGGCTTCGGCGCGCGGCTCGGATCGGCCTTCTGGAACGTCTCGTCGTGCGCCTTCTGCGCATCGCGATCGTTCTTGATGTCGCGCAGTGTCGAGAAGAACCGGAGCTGCAGCCGGCCGAGATCGTCGGGCTTCTTCGCGTCGGGATCCTTCTCGGCCTTGACGATCGCGGCCGCGCCGGCGATGCCGCCGGCGATGTCGTAGACGAACCACTCGTTGCCGCTCCGGTACTGCAGCGCGCGGCCATCGCCGGAGAAGCGCGGATCGCTTTCGTGCTGCGGCGTGCGCGTGACCTGCGTGAGGCGGCCGCCGGCGACGTCGCGGATGAAGATGTCGCCGTTGCGCACGAACGCGGCGCGCGTGCGCGCGCGGTCGAACACGGCGTCGGCGCCGTCCGCGTTCGGCATCGCGTCCGGACCGACGATCGCATCGCTGCCGCCCACGACGCCGACACGGTGCAGATCGCGCACCTGCGTGCCTTTCTGCTTCAGGCTGTAGTAGATGCTCCGCCCGTCGACGCTCCAGTACGGGTGCTGGACCGGCGCGCCGATCCAGTCCGGGTCGGCCATCGACTGCTCGAGCGTGATCGCCTGCGCCGGCGCGGCGGCGAAGACGAGAAGGGCAACGAAGGCGGCGAGCGGCGTGCGCGACATGGCGGAATCCCGGAGGCAAAGCGTCGAGGATAGCGGCTCGTCGCGCTCGGACATCGGCCGAAAGTCAGTTCCCTCTCGTCGTCCCCGCGAAAGCGGGGACCCAGCGACTGTCGCTTGTAAGCAATCGCAAAGGCGCCAGGTCCCCGCTTTCGCGGGGACGACGGGGGTTCAGTCGAACCCGTCCGCGAAAATCGCATCGCGCGTGTCGCCCGTGTCGCCCGCGCGGATCACGCGGAGCGCATCGAGCCGCGCGTTGCCGGCGCTGCCGTGAATGTCTTGCCGTCGTCGAGGAGGCGCATCGCCGTTTGCGTTGTTGTTGAGCTGCGCCTCGTTGTCGTTGCCGCGCTCGCCGGCGCCGTGCAGGAACAGGACCAGCGGATAGGCGTGCCCGCCGTCGTAGCCCGGCGGCACGAAATAACGGAACGGCAGGTTGCTGCCGTCGTCGGCGTTGCCGTACAGGAAATCGTCGCGCGTCGCACCGTAAACGACGGAGAATCCGAGCGCGATCACAGCGATCGCGCCGGACATGGTTCGGCGTACGGACATGACGGTTCCCGGGACACCACTCGAGCGCCGCGACGCTAGCACGCGCATGCGAGGAGGGCCGCTGTGCGATCGGAAAGCGTCGGCAGCTTGGCAAAATCGCAACCCACCGTCGTCCCCGCGAAAGCGGGGACCCAGTGCCTTCGCGTTCGGTTCATATCAAAGGCGCGAGGTCCCGCTTTCGCGGGGACGACGGGTTATATGATGCGGACATCTTTCCGGAGCACCGTCTTGCCCCTCCAGACCATCGAGCTCGAAACCGCCCCGAACCCGCGCCACGCGATCATCTGGCTGCACGGGCTCGGCGCCGACGGCAACGACTTCAAGCCGATCGTGCCCGAGCTCGTCGATCGCGCCTGGGCGCCGATCCGCTTCGTGTTTCCGAATGCGCCGGTGCGCGCGGTGACGATCAACGGCGGCATGCGCATGCGCGCGTGGTACGACATCCGTTCGCCGGAGATCGCGGCACAGCAGGACGTCGCCGGCATCCGCGCGTCGATCGGCGAAGTGGAAACGCTGATCGCGCGCGAGGCCGAACGCGGCATTCCGTCCGGGCGCGTGATCCTCGCCGGCTTCTCGCAGGGCGGCGCGATCGTGCTCGCAGCCGGCGTCCGCCACGCGGCGAAACTCGCCGGCGTGATCGCGCTTTCGACCTATCTGCCGATGGACGGCCTCACCGCAACCGAGCGCAACGCCGCGAACGCGGCGATGCCGATCTTCATGGGCCACGGCGGCTACGATCCGGTCGTACCGCAGGCGCTCGGCACGCTGAGCCGCGATGCGCTCGTCGCGCTCGGCTACGAGGTCGAGTGGCACAGCTATCCGATGGCGCACCAGGTCTGCCCGCCGGAAATCGGCGATCTTCGCGCGTGGATCGCCAAGCGCCTCGCAGCGGCGCCGGCCTGACGCGCATACTGTCGCAGCGTCAGGGGCACGAGGGGACCCGATGGGCGAAGCGAAGACGCACCGCTGGCTGCCGCAATTCTGCAGCCTGCCGACGCTGTTCGCGGTCATGGTCGTCGCCGAGATCGTCGCGCTGATCGTCGTGTTCGCGCCGGATATCCATGCGCGTGCGTGGCTGCCGCGGCTCGGCGTCGCATCCGTCTATGTCGAGTGGCTGGCGCTCCTGAACGCGGTCGTGCTCTGCTCGATGCGCCAGGCGCTCGAACGACTGCCGGCGCGTCCGGGCTTCGTGCTCGCGTGGTCGCTCTGCGTGATCGCGACAGCGCTCGGCGCCGCGGTGGTCTGCCGCATGGATCAGGCGCTCGGCCTCGGGCTCAGCGCGCCGGAGGACCAGACCGCCCGCTTCGTCGCCGGCAACGCCGCGATCGCGGCGCTCATCGCCGCGGCGCTGCTCCGCTATCTCTACGTGCTCGAGCTCTGGCAGGAGCGCGTCGAGGCCGCATCGAAGGCGCAGGTCGATGCGCTGCAGGCACGCATCCGGCCGCATTTCCTTTTCAACAGCATGAATACGATCGCGAGCCTGATCCGCACGCGCCCGGCCGAGGCCGAGCAGACGGTCGAGGATCTTTCCGATCTCTTCCGCGCCGCGCTCGGTGCAAGCGAACAGCCCGGCACGCTCGGCGAGGAGCTCGATCTTCTCGACCACTACCTCCGGATCGAGAAGCTGCGGCTCGGCGAGCGGCTCGGCATCGACATCGACACGCGCGATCTCCCGCGCGACATGCCGCTGCCGCGGCTCCTTTTGCAGCCGCTGGTCGAGAACGCGATCTATCACGGCATCCAGCCCCGCGCCGACGGCGGCACGGTGCACATCGCCGGCCGCCACCCGCCGGGCCGCGTCGAGATCACGATCCGCAATCCCGTGCCGCCCGATGCGGTGCCGCGTCGCAACGGCCACGCCCTGCAGAATATCCGCGCCCGCATCGAGTACCATTTCGGCAAGCGCGGCGAGCTTTCCGTCGAACCCGGCGGCGGCGAATACGCGGTGACGGTGCGCCTTCCCGATGCGAGCTCCGGTAGCCCTAAAAGCAGTGCTTCATGAAAGCGCTCGTCGTTGACGACGAACCCCTCGCGCGCGAGCGGCTCGCGGCGCTGATCGGCGAAATCGCCGGCGTCGAGGTGGCCGGCGAAGCGGCCAACGGCGTCGAGGCGCTCGAAGCCGCGGCGCGCCTCAAGCCCGATGTCGTGCTGCTCGACATCCGCATGCCGGTCATGGACGGGCTCGAATGCGCGCGCCATCTCGCGACGCTCGAAGCGCCGCCGGCCATCGTCTTCTGCACCGCTTACGAGGATCACGCGCTCGCCGCGTTCGAGGCGAACGCGGTCGACTATCTCGTCAAGCCGATCCGCAGCGAGCGCCTGCGCGCCGCGATCGCGAAAGCCGAGCGCCTCGCCGGCGCGATCGTGCGCAGGATCGAGAGCACAGAACCCGGCCGGCGCCGCAGCCATCTTTGCGCGCGCGTGCGCGGCAGCCTCGTGCTCGTCGCCGTCGGCGACATCGATTACCTGCTTGCCGAAGACAAATACGTCGTCGTCCACCACGCCAGGGGCGAGGTGCTGATCGAGGAACCGCTGACGCAGCTCGAAGAGGAGTTCGGCGACCGCTTCGTGCGCATCCACCGCAACTGCCTCGTCGCGCTCGCCAAGCTCGCCGGTCTCGACCGCGCCGCCGACGGGCGCGTTCTGGCGCGTGTCGCCGGCGCGAGCGTGCCGCTCGAAGTCAGCCGCCGCAACCTGCCGGCGCTGCGCAAGCTGGTGCGCTCGCTTTGAGGGCGCTGCGCATCGCGACGCGCAAGAGCGCGCTGGCGCTCTGGCAGGCCGAGCACGTGGCCGCACGCTTGCGTGCGCTGCATGCCGATCTGCCGATCGAGCTCGTGCCGATGACGACGCGCGGCGACGACATCGTCGATAGGCCGCTCGCGTCGCTCGGCGGCAAGGGGCTCTTCCTCAAGGAGCTCGAGACCGCGATGGTCGAGGATCGCGCCGACATCGCCGTGCATTCGTTCAAGGACGTGCCGATGGAGCTCGACGCCGAGTTCGCGATCGGCGCCGTGCTCGAGCGCGCCGACGCGGCCGATGCGTTCATCAGCAACGATCACGCGCGGCTCGACGTGCTGCCGCGTGGTGCGCGTGTCGGCACGTCCTCGCTCCGCAGGCAGGCGCAGCTGCGTGCGTTGCGTCCCGATCTCGAATTGCTCGATCTGCGCGGCAACGTCAACACGCGGCTCGCGAAGCTCGATGCCGGTGAATACGACGCGATCATCCTTGCGTGTGCGGGACTCGATCGGCTTGGGTTCGGCGCGCGCATTCGCGCGCGGCTTGCGGCGCCGGCGTGGCTGCCGGCGGTTGCGCAGGGCGCGATCGCCGTCGAATGCCGCGCAGGCGATGCGGCCACGGCTGCGCTGCTGGCGCCGCTGGGCGATCCGTCGACGTCGCGCTGCGTCAGCGCCGAGCGCGCGATGAATCTCCGCTTGCACGGCAGCTGCACGGTACCGGTCGCGGGCTACTGCATCGAGGTCGAACAGGGGCTCGCGCTCTGGGGGCTTGTCGGCGACGCGACGAATGGCCGGCTCGTGCGCGCCGATGCGATCGGCGACATCGACCGGCCGATCGAGCTTGGGCGGGACGTTGCCGAGAGGCTGCTTGAGCGCGGGGCCGGCGAGATTCTCGCGGCGCTCTGATTCGTCATCGCTCTGATCGTCATTCCCGCGGAAGCGGCAATCCATTTGCTTCTGCTCTTGGTGTTTGGGTTTTCGCGAGGACCAACTCACGTCCGTGCCTCTTTCGTCGGCCATCCGTGCCCGCGCACTACGCGAGCAGGCTCCGGGGTTCGTCGACAGTACGTCCATGTACTGACGACGAACTCGCCGGCCTCCTGCCGGCGATCGCTCTCGCGACTGATCCTCCGCCTGCTCGCCGCGGCCGAGGGGGGCCCGGGTAAGAGCGAAGCGCGGCAGTCCTGCCGCAGATGCGATTTCTTTCCCCTCTCCCGCTTGCGGGAGAGGCTAGGGTGAGGGCAAGCCGACTCACCCTTCCACGCCTACGCTCTTCGAATCCCCTCTAAAGCCGCGGCGAAGGGCGGACGGACCAGCCGCGTGCCCCGCACGCGGG
>CALFNI010000042.1 GCA_937902695.1 uncultured Rhodanobacteraceae bacterium | reverse complement strand
GAGGAACGTCGAGAACGTCGGCATTCCCGCGGGATTGAGTCGCGTGACGACCGCATCGCGCGCGCCGTTCAAACTCGGCTGGCTCGGCGCGAACGTCGGAAAATCGATGGATTCGGTATATCCGGCGACATAGGCATTGCCGGCTGCGTCGACCGCGATCGCGTGGAGGCGGTCGCTGTCGCCGCCGCCGAGATACGTCGCGTAGGCCACCGTCGCATCCGTCGCGGTGAAGGCCATTCGGAGCACGAAGCCGTCCTCGGGACCGGCGAGCGCGGGCTGGAACGCATTCCATGTGGGAAGGTCGGCCGATTCCGTGTAGCCGGTGACGTAGGGATCGCCGGCGTTGCCGACCGCGATGCCGGTCGCCACGTCGTCGTCGGCGCCGCCGAAATACGTGGCGTATTCGAGCATTCCGCCGGCGTCGAGTCGCCCGGCGAATGCATCGAGTCCACCGCTGTAACTCATCAACGAGGCGCCCGCGGTCGGGAAGTCATTCGATGCGGTGTTTCCGGCAATCCACGCGCGGCCATTTGCATCGAGCGCGATCGCCGTCGCTTCGTCCCGGTCGGACCCGCCGAGGAACGTCGAATAGATGAGCGCCGTCGCGGTCGCGTTGAGCTTCGTCACGAATGCATCCTGCCCGCTGAAGCAGCCCGGCGGGCCGCCGTCCAGGAACGGCTGGAACGCCTTCTTCGTCGGGAAGTCGAACGAACAGGTGTAGCCGGCGATGTGCGCGTTGCCCGCTGCGTCGACGGCGATCGCGTTGGCCGCATCAAGGTACGTGCCGCCGAGGTACGTCGAATAGACGAGCGCACCGGAAGGCGAGATCTTCGCCGCGAACGCGTCGAACGGCTTGCCGTTGATATGGTTCTGCACGACGCCCGGCGTCACTGGAAAATCCTTCGAATTGGTGTAGCCCGTGACGTAGATGTTGCCGCCGCCGTCGAGCGCGATGGCCGTGGCCGCATCGAGGCCGCTGCCGCCGAGATAGGTCGCGTAGCTCAGCGTCGTCCCGTCCGCGCTGATCCTGGCGACGAAGGCGTCCGTCGCGCCCTTGAGCGCCGGCTGCAATGCGTTGACGGCGGGGAAGTTCGCCGATTCCGTCGAGCCCGCGACGTAGGCGTTGCCCGCCGCATCGACGACGACGCTGAAGGCCTGATCGGTCGTGTTGCCGCCGAGATAACCCGCGTAGGCGAGCGACAGCGGATTGATGACACGGCTGGGCGCGTGCGCGGTTGCGTCGTGGCCCGTCGAGCGCGACGGCGCGAGCAGGGCAAGGGCCAACGGGAGCAGCGCTGCCCGCCACGCTCTGAACATCGCTTGCGCTCCGCCGCCCATATCGGTCCTCGATGTGTTGGACGCCGCCAGCGGCGGCTGGACATTCATCGGTGTATTTCGGAAAACGGCGGCGCGACCCGCCACCTTCGGCCATGACAGTTGTCAGGAGCGCCGAGTGACCGCTTCGCCTTGTTGCGTTGCGGCGATATCACGACTCTATGGCAGACTTGTCGCCCCTCGCGCCCCGGGAATGACGCACAGTGGAAAAAGCCGACCTTCTGAACCAGCTGCGCATCGACCGCGGCGACGAGCGCTCGACGTCGCGGGGATCGCGCGTCTGGATCGGCGTCGTCGCACTCGTCGTGCTCGCGGCGCTCGCGGCCGGCGGCTGGTGGTGGTTCGCCGGCGGCAGGACGTTCGAGGTGGGGACCGCGACCGCGGTTGCGCCGGCGGGCAGCGGCGCGGGCGCGCTCGCCGTGCTGCAGGCGACCGGCTACGTGACCGCGCGCCGCGAGGCCACCGTCTCGGCGCAGATCACCGGCACGCTGACCAGGGTGATGATCGAGGAAGGCGAGAAGGTCGAGGCGGGGCAGATCCTCGCGTTGCTCGAAGACACCGCGCAGAAGGCCGCGCTCGCGCAGGCCGACGCGCAGCAGCGCGCGGCGCAGGCGCTGCTCGGGCAGGTCAACGCGCAGCTCGCGCAGAGCCGGCGCGATCTCAAGCGCGCCGAGGATCTGGTGGGCCGCAAGCTCGTGTCGGAACAGGCCGTCGAGACGGCCCGCACGCAGGTCCAGATGCAGTCCGCGCAGGTCGAATCGCAGAGACGGCAGGTCGAGCTCGCCCAGGCCGGCGTACAGGGCGCGAAGGTGCAGCTCGACTACTGCACGATCCGCGCGCCGTTCACCGGCGTCATCATCGCGAAGGCCGCGCAGGTCGGCGAGATCGTCTCGCCGTTCTCGGCGGGCGGCGGCTTCACGCGCACGGGCATCGGCACGATCGTCGACATGGATTCGCTCGAGATCGAAGTCGACGTCAACGAGTCGTACATCAACCGGGTCGTCGCGCAGCAGAAAACCGAAGCCGTGCTGGACGCCTATCCGGACTGGAAGATTCCGGGCCACGTGATCGCCATCATTCCGACCGCCGACCGCAGCAAGGCGACCGTGAAGGTGCGCGTCGCGCTCGACCAGAAGGACGCGCGCATCGTGCCCGACATGGGCGTGCGCGTCTCGTTCCTCGAAGAGGCGCCGAATGGAGGCGCGGGTGAGCCGGCCCCGCCGCCGCCGAAGGGCGTGCTGGTGCCGGCGCAGAGCATCGTGCAGCGCGACGGCAAGAGCGTCGTGTTCGCGATCGACGGCGACAAGGCGCGCATTCGCGCGGTGACGCCGGGGCAGCAGATGGCGGATCTTCGCCTCGTCGAGGGCATCGCCGCAGGCGCGCGCATCGTGCGCGAGCCGCCGGCAGAAATGGCCGACGGATCGCGCGTCACGATCAAGAAATGATTTCCCGCTCTCCCGCGCGAGAGAGGCGGAAGGCCGAGCGGGCGAGGCACACACTTTCAACGGAGAAAGCCGCATGAGCGCACTTGTCGAAATCCGCAACCTCAGCAAGGTCTACGAGCGCGGCAAGCAGAAAGTCGAGGTGTTGCATCACATCGACCTCGACATCGCGAAGGGCGATTTCTTCGCGCTGATGGGGCCGTCGGGCTCCGGCAAGACGACGCTGCTGAACCTCATCGGCGGGCTCGATTCGCCGACCGAGGGCAGCATGACCGTCGGCGGCGAGCGCATCGACAAGCTCGGCGAAGGCGCGCTCGCGAAGTGGCGTGCGTCGCACGTCGGCTTCGTGTTCCAGTTCTACAACCTGCTGCCGATGCTGTCGGCGCAGAAGAACGTCGAGCTGCCTCTGCTGCTGACCAAACTTTCCGCATCCGAGCGCAAGCGCCGTGCCGGCATCGCGCTGCAACTCGTCGGCCTCGGCGATCGCGCAACGCACAAGCCGACCGAGCTTTCGGGCGGCCAGCAGCAGCGCGTCGCGATCGCGCGCGCGATCGTGTCGGATCCCGACCTCCTCGTCTGCGACGAGCCGACCGGCGATCTCGATCGCCAGTCCGCAGAGGACGTGCTCAATCTGCTGCAGACGCTGAATCGCGAGCACGGCAAGACCATCATCATGGTCACGCACGATCCGAAGGCGGCCGAGCACGCGCGGCACACGCTGCATCTCGACAAGGGCGCGCTGGTCGAGCAGACCACGACTGCTTGAATGCTTTGGCCCCCTCTCCCGCTTGTGGGAGAGGGCTGGGGTGAGGGCAGGCTCGCGACGACCGTCCCTCATCCGCCTTCGGCACCTTCTCCCGCACGCGGGAGAAGGCAAACGCTAGCGAGGTTTACTCGATGAAATACTTCCATCTCATCTGGGCTGCGCTCTTCCGACGGAAGACGCGCACGATCTTCACGCTGCTCTCGGTGCTCGCGGCGTTTCTTCTCTTCGGCATGCTCGACGCCGTGCGTTCCGCGTTCAACGCGCCGCCGAGCGCGGCGGGCGTCAGCCGCCTCGTCGTGAGCTCGCGCATCTCGATCATCCAGCCGTTGCCGCAGAGTCTCCTGCCGCGGATCCAGGCGATCCCCGGCGTCAAGGATGTCGCCTACGCGAACTGGTTCGGCGGCTACTACCAGGAGCCGAAGAACCAGAACCTGATGTTCCAGATCGCGGTCGATCCGAACTATCTCGACGCGTACCCCGAGCTCGTGCTGCCGCCCGACCAGCGCAAGGCGTTCAACGAGACGCGCACGGGCGCGATTCTCGGCGAGGCGGCCGCCAAGGCCCTCAACCTCAAGATCGGCGACAAGATTCCGATCAAGGGCTCGATCTTCACGAACAAGGCGAGCGGCGACACGACGTGGACATTCGACATCGTCGGCATCTTCAAGGCGGGCGAGCAGAAGCAGCGCGGCCTCGAGAACCAGATGCTGTTCCGCTGGGACTACTTCGACGAGGGCCGCACGTTCGGCAACGGCACGATCGGCTGGTACATCGCGCGCGTCAACGATCCGAATGAATCGGACAAGGTCGCCGCGGCGATCTATAATCGGCGCATGATCCGCTGCCTCACACT
>CALFNI010000041.1 GCA_937902695.1 uncultured Rhodanobacteraceae bacterium | reverse complement strand
GCTCGGCTTGCCCGAGACGGTGACAGTTCCCTTCTTCGAGCGGTGCTGAAAACTGCCGGTGACTGCGTTTCTGGCGCGACTGGAACCATCCCTGGGACTCCAGCAAGGCGATGAGATCCCTGACTTTCATTGCTGCGCGTCAGGCTGAGCGCAATTCCATCTCGTTCATGGCGAAGCCGGTTTGTCGCTGAAGCCCGCGGCATTTCAGGATGTCGATCTTCGGCAAGTCCTGCGCCATCGACACCTGCACGCGCAGCGCCGCAGGACTCGTCTCCTTCGCCGCCGCGAGCGGCCGGAACACGAAGCCGATCGCGGCGCCGGTTTCCGCGGCGAGCTGCAGGCGGCGCAGCTTCTGGTAATCCGTCGTCGGCATCCAGCTCAGCACGGCGCCGCAGCAGCCGGCGCGAAGGCATTGCTCGGCGGTCCAGTGCGTGTCGGCGGCGCTCGCGTCGATGTGCACGACGTACGAAAGGTCGATGCCGGCCGCGGCAAGCGCGGGCGCATATGGAACGTACGGCGGCGTGACGAAGACGACGCGCTGCTTCGCCGCGGTCAGCGCGGCGAGCGCGGGCAGCAGCAGGCTGCATTCGCCGATGCCGTCGTGCTCGATCAGGATTTCGCTGAGCGCGCCGCGCGGCCAGCCGCCGCCGGGAAGGCGCGCGTCCAGCGCGGCAAGGCCGCTCGGCTGCGCGTCGACGGTCGCGCGCGCGGCCGTGCCGCGGCGCCAGACGCCGGGATGACGCAGCACTTCGGCCAGCGCGGCTTCCTCGCGCGGCGTGCGCGCGGGCTTGCGGGAGACGGGCGGCGCGGCTTGCGCGAAGTCAGACGTGTCGAGGGCGGTGGCGACCGCTTCGGAGGTACTCGTGAACATGGCGACTCATCCTTGTCGGGTGCGGGGAATGGAGCGGATCAATCCGACGTACAGGCCTTCGATCGCGAACGCGTGCCGGCGCGGATCGACGTCGATCGGCGCGAAATCGGGATTCGCCGGCAGGAGGCGCACGCGTCCGTTGCGATGCTCGAGCGTCTTGACCGTGACTTCGTCGTCGAGGCGTGCGACGACGATGCGTCCGTGCACGGCCGTGTCGCTCTTGTGCACGGCGATGAGGTCGCCGTCGAGGATGCCGGCGTCGCGCATGCTGAGGCCGACTACGCGCAGGAGGTAATCGGCACGCGGGTGGAACAGGCCGGGATCGACCTCGTGGTGCGCCTCGACGTTTTCGGCGGCAAGGATGGGGCTGCCGGCAGCGACCCGTCCGACGAGGGGGATCGAGGCCGCCGCCGGCGCCCGTGAGCGGTGATGCGAAAGCGGCAGGCGCAGGCCGCGGTGATGGGGAAGACGCTCGATCGCGCCCTTGCGGACCAGCGCCTCGACGTAATCCTGGGCTGAGCTATGGCTGCTAAGCCCAAGATTTTCTGAGATTTCCCGGAGCGTCGGCGCGCTTCCATCGCGCTCGATATGCTGTTTGATGCAGTCGAGGACGCGTTGCTGGTTTGGAGTCAGGCGATCGCTCATACGTACTAATGTACGTATCTTGGAGGTTGGGTGCAAGGGGAAGCTTTGGGGGCACGCCGACGTGTGTCGGTTTTCGCGAAGCGCCCAGACCGAAGCAAAAGCAGAATGGATTCCCGCTTCCGCGGGAATGACGACGGAGGATGCGCATCGCCTCGTCAATCCGCCTTGACGGGAAGAGCCGAGCGCTACGCCGCAAACTGAAGCCGCGCGAGCTCCGCATAAAGTCCGCCCTGCCGCACGAGCTCCGCGTGCGTCCCCTGCGCGACGATGCGTCCGCCGTCCAGAACGACGATGCGATCCGCGCGCTGCACGGTCGCGAGCCGATGCGCGATCACGAGCGTCGTCCGCCCGCGCATCAGACGTTCGAGCGCGTGCTGCACATAGTGCTCGGACTGCGCATCGAGGCTCGAAGTCGCTTCGTCGAGCAACAGGATCGGCGCATCGCGTAGCAGCGCGCGCGCGATCGCGATGCGCTGCTGCTGGCCGCCCGAGAGGCGCACGCCGCGCTCGCCGAGATAGGTTTCGTAGCGCTCCGGCAGCGCATCGAGAAACTCGTGCGCTTCGGCGGCGCGCGCGGCGGCCGCGATGGCGTCGGCATCGGCGCCGTTGCGTCCGAAGCCGATGTTGTCGGCAGCGCTCGCGCCGAACAGCACCGGATCCTGCGGCACGAGCGCGAAGCTGCCGCGAAGATCGGGCAGCGCGAGCGCGCGAAGGTCGATGCCGTCGAGCGTGATGCAGCCCTGCTGCGGATCATGGAAGCGCAACAGGAGCTGGAACACGGTGCTCTTGCCCGCGCCGGAAGGGCCGACCAGCGCGACGGTCTCGCCGGGCTCGATCGCGAGCGAGAAATCGTGCAGCGCCGCGCGATCGGGCCGCGACGGATAGCGGAACTCGACATGCTCGAAGCGGACGGCACCGCGCACCGGCTTCGGCAGCGCATGGGCGGGTTCGGCCGAGCGGATGTCGGCGCGCGTGTCGAGCAGCTCGCCGATGCGGCCGAGCGCACCGGCGGCGCGCAGCACTTCGCCCCAGACTTCGGTCAGCGCGCCGACCGAGCCGCCGGCGAGGATCGCGTACAGCACGAACTGGCTCAGCACACCCGCGGCCATCGTGCCGCCGATGACGGCTTTCGCGCCGGCCCAGAGGACGAGCGTGATCGCCCCGAACGTAAGCAGGATCACGAGCGCGGTCAGCGTGCTGGTCATCGCGATGCGGCGTCGCGCGGTCGCCAGCGCGCGGGCGACCGCGCCGGAATAGCGCTCGGACTCGCGCGTCTCGCGCGTGTAGGCCTGCACCGTGTGCATCGCGTTCAGCGATTCGCTCGCGATCGCGGATGCGTCGGCGATGCGGTCCTGGCTTTCGCGCGAGAGCTTCTGCACGCGGCGGCCGAAGATCACGATCGGCAGCACGACGGCCGGGATCACCAGCGCCGAAAGCCCGGCGAGATGCGGGCTCGACAGGATCATCATGACCGCCGCGCCAAGCAAGGTGACGCAGCTGCGCAGCGCGACCGACAGCGTCGAGCCGACGACCGTCTGCACCAGCTCCGTGTCCGCCGCGAGCCGCGAAACGAGCTCGCCGGTGCGCGTCTTCTCGAAGAACGCCTGATCGAGCGTGAGGAGATGATCGTAGAGCGTGCGCCGAAGATCCGCCGCGACCCGCTCGCCGAGCAGCGCGACGCAGAAGAAACGCGCCGCCGTCGCGGCTGCCAGCACCGCCGCCACCGCGAAGAGGCCGAGGAAGCTCGCATTGATCGTCGCCGCATCGGCTTGCGCGAAGCCACGATCGATCATGACGCGCACGGCCTGCGGCAGCGTCAGCGTCGCCGTCGACGACAGCGCGAGCGCGCCGAGCCAGCCGGCGATCAGTGCCTTGTGCGGCTTCAGGTGCGGCAGGAGCCGCGTGAACGCACGAAGGCGGCGCGGAGATTGCGTGGGTTCGCTCATCAGGGAAGGCCGGTGCGCTCCGGAAGACATGCGGGTGCGTGCGGAGCGTTCAAGCGCAGAGCATATCAATCGCCGGCTGCGGCCACGACGGGCGTCACGCGGCCGCGGCCGCGCGTCAGATCGCCGATCAGCTGCGCGAACGCGTCGACGCGAGCCGCGGGAAGGTCGATCACGAACTCGACGGCTTCAGCGTCGGCATGCTCCTCGCGTTTCGTCGCGTCGTAACCGGCCAATCGCGCGCGGAGCGCGCCCGCGGCTGCGAAATCGCAGCGCACGACGACGGCGGCGCGCTCGACGAGCGGCGATTTCGGCGCACGACGCAGGCCCTCCGCCGCGGTGCCGCCATAGGCGCGCACGAAGCCGCCCGCGCCGAGCTTGATGCC
>CALFNI010000040.1 GCA_937902695.1 uncultured Rhodanobacteraceae bacterium | reverse complement strand
CTACTTCGTGCCGGGCCTGTTTCCGTACAACTTCACCCCGGTGGAAGCGATCGCGCTGTTCGGCGGCGCCTACTTCGCCGATCGCCGCCTGGCCTTCGGCGTGCCGCTGGCGGCGATGCTGGTCGCCGACCTCGTCATCGCCGCGGCGCTGCCGCGCGAGTGGATCGGCGACTGGCTCGGGACGCTGCCGGCCGTGTACGGCTGCATCGCGCTCACCGTCGTCGGCGGCCTGGGGCTGTCGCGCCGCATCAGCGCGTTCCGCGTGACCGGCTATGCCTTCGGCAGCGCCGTGCTGTTCTTCGTCGTCACGAATTTCGCCACGTGGCTGACCGCACAGGTCGGTTCGGGCCAGGCCTGCACGCAAAGCCTCGCCGCCTGCTACGTCGCCGGCATCCCGTTCTTCCGCGGCACCCTGGCCGGCACGCTGGCGTGGAGTCTGCTCCTGTTCGGCGGATTCGAACTGATGCGGCGGCGCTGGAGCGTGCTGGCAACCGCCGCCGCCTGAGTCCAGAGGTGGGCAACCGCCTTTCCAAGATTTACACGAAGACAGGGGATGACGGCACGACCGGTCTCGGCGACGGCACGCGCGTGGCGAAGGATTCGGCGCGCGTCAACGCGTATGGGACCGTCGACGAGCTCAACAGCGCGATCGGGCTCGTGCTCGCCGATGCCGTGCCCGATCGCATCCGCGAAGTGCTGACGCAGGCGCAGCACGATCTGTTCGATCTCGGCGGCGAGCTTTGCATTCCGGGCATGTCGATGGTCGAGGACGCCGACGTGACGCGCCTCGAAGGCATGCTCGATGCGTTCAACGAGACGTTGCCGCCGCTCAAGGATTTCATCCTGCCCGGCGGCGGCATGGCGGCCGCGCACTGCCATCTTGCGCGCACGATCTGCCGCCGCGCCGAGCGCGAAGTCATCACGCTTTCGCGCGTCGAGGACGTGCGCGGCGAGGCGATCCGCTATCTCAACCGGTTGTCGGACCTCCTCTTCGTGCTCGCGCGCGTGCTGGCGCGAGAGAGCGGGCACGGCGAAGTGCTCTGGCAGCACGAGCGCCGGAAACGCGGCCAGACGCAATGAACGCGGCCGAGGCGCTCCGCTTCGTCGAGCGGCACGGCCTCGTGCTCGAATCCGCGCGGCATGCGCGCGTGCCCTCGCTCGCCGAGGCGATTGCCGGCAAACCGATCCGGGGCAGCTGGTGGTCGCACCCCAAAGGCAAGGCGATCTTCGCGGCAACGCGCGCCGTGCGCGAAGCGCCGGACGTGCTCGTCTGCCGCGTTGTCGACGGCAAGATCAGCTTCGCGCACGAGCGCATGTGGCCTGCGCTCGTGAAGCTCGCGGCCGAGTTTCCGCCCAAGGACCTTGCGCGCATTCGCGAGACGCACACCGAAAGCGGCGCGCACCGCGTCGAGAACGTCGCGTTTCCGAACTGGGTGTCGGCGAAGACATCGGCTGACGCCGAGCGCATGAGCGATGCCGACGCGCGCGCCACGCTGGCACCGCTGCTGCGCGGAGCGCGCGTCTGAAATGAGCGTTGCGATCTACACGCACGACGCCTGTCTCGCGCACGACACCGGTGCGGGCCATCCGGAGTCTTCGGCACGCCTCGCGGCCGTCCTCGAAGCGCTCGACGACGCGCGCTTCGCATCGCTCAGGCGCATCGTGGCGCCAGCCGCGACGCGCGAGCAGCTCGCGCGCGTGCACACGGCCGACCTGATCGATGCCGTGCTCGACGAGCCGGTCGCATCGGGCTGGCGCCGGCTCGATCCCGACACCGTGATGTCGCCCGCGTCCGCCGAGGCCGCACTGCGCGCAGCCGGCGCGGTCTGCGCGGCGGTCGACGCAGCGATGACCGGCGCGCACGCGCGCGCGTTCTGCGCCGTGCGTCCGCCCGGCCATCACGCGACGCGCGACACGCCGATGGGCTTCTGCCTCTTCAACAGCGTCGCCGCCGGTGCGGCGCACGCGATCGCGGCGCACCGCCTCTCGCGCGTCGCGGTCGTCGATTTCGACGTGCATCACGGCAACGGCACGCAGGATATTTTCTGGTCCGATCCGCGCGTGCTGTATGCGTCCTCGCACCAGTCGCCGCTCTATCCCGGCACCGGCGCGCGTGCCGAGACGGGTGCCGGCAACATCGTCAACGCGCCGCTCCGTCCCGGCGCCGGCTCGGCGGAGTTCCGCGCCGCGTACGAAGACGCCGTGCTGCCGGCGATCGACCGCTTCGCGCCCGAGCTCGTGCTGATCTCGGCCGGTTTCGATGCGCATCGGCTCGATCCGCTCGCGAACCTCAATCTCGTCGACGAGGACTACGCGTGGATCACCACGCGGCTCGTCGACATCGCCGATCGCCATGCGAACGGGCGCGTCGTGTCGAGCCTCGAAGGCGGGTACAGCCTGACGGCGCTGCGCGAATCGGTGGCGGCGCACGTGGCTGCGCTCGCCGGCTAGGCATCGAAGGCTGCCTCTCCCGCGAGCGGGAGGGGCACAAGCGACGCCGCGCGGCGGTTGGACCTCCGCTGACGCTCGACCGAACGCGACGAGCCCATCCAGGCTGCAGTCGGGAGGCGTAGACTGACGCCGACGCCATCGCCGTGCGCATGAGGATCCACGGTCTCGCAGCGCACGCGCCACGCCCGCGGGGAGGCTCGCGCATGTTGCGCCGGATGCTGGCTTCGCTCGTACTCGCACTCGGCGCGCTCGCGCCCTCGCTCGCCTGCGCCGAATCCGCAAAGCCCATCCTCGCGGTCATGAAGTTCCAGGACGAAACCGGCGCCATGCCGTTCCAGGGCGGCATCGGGCGCGTCGTCACGAACATGCTGGCGAGCGAGATCGCGGCGCGCGATGCGTTCACGGTCGTGGAGCGGCGCAAGCTGCGCGCCGTGCTCGAGGAGCAGGATCTCGCCGAATCGGGGCTGCTGAAACCCGGCGACGGCGCGAAGATCGGCCAGCTGACCGGCGCGCAGTACCTCGTCATGGGCACGATCACGGCGTTCCAGCCGGACACCGAGACGAAAGTGTCGGGCGGGGGCCTGTTCGGCCGCGCGCGCGTCGAGCAGACGAATCGTGGCTCGTATCTCGCGCTCGATCTTCGCGTCGTCGACACCTCGACCGGCGAAGTCAGCTACGCGCGCACGATCGAAGGGCATACGAGCGGGCATGAGACGAAGGTCGACCTCACGCAGCGCAACGCCGGCCTCGAGATGATCCAGAACGAAGCCGACGCGCAGGCCGTGCGCGGCGCCGTGCTCGAGATCATCGACTATCTCGAATGCGTGATGGTGCGCCGCGATGCGTGCCTCGCCGCATTCGAGACGAAGGAAACGCAACGCCGCGACACGACGCGCAAGACCTTCAGGGCCGACGGGCCGCAACACTGACGCGGAACGCGCATGACGAAGACGACCGCTCTCCTCGTTGCACTCGGCGCGCTGCCGGCGATCGCTCTCGCCGACGACACGATCACCTATCGCAGCGAAGGCGGCTGCGCCGGCGATTTCGACCGGGTCGAAATGAAGACGTATTTCCTGCGCGTCGATTCGGGCAACGGCGCGCACGCGGGCAGCATGATCTACGATCATTCGGAAAAACTCGCGTACTTCATCGACCACGGCTCGCACACGTTCATGGAGACCGAGCTCGACGAGGACGCGATCGACCTGCAGGGCGACATCATGAAGAGCCTGCGCACGAAGATGCGGCGCGAAGGCGGCCTCGATCCGTTCGAGATGGCGCAATCGCTCTGCCCCAACATGGCCGCATCGGCCGGCAACCGCGATCGCCAGCCCGACGAGCCCATCGATTGCGGCAACGGCATCGCGCTCGGCACGCCCGCGACAGGCGCCGACGGCAAGCCGATGAGCCGCGAGGAGATGATGGCCGCGACGAAGAACGGCCAGATGCCGGCGCTCGACGCGAACACGCAGCAGATGATGCAGAAGATGATGGAGCAGCAGCTCGCGCGCATGACGCCGGAGCAGCGCCAGCAGGTGCAGCGCGCAATGGCGAACGGCGGCGGCCCCATGGCGATGATGCCCGGCGTGCCCGGCGGCAACGCCCCGCAGGCGCCGCCGCCCAGGCCGGAGCGCATCGATCGCGACGCCGGCGAAACCGACGTCGGCGGGATCACGTGCATGCGGCGCGAGCACCTGCGCGCAGGCGAGCTCGTGCGCGAGGATTGCTACACGACGGCGGCGGGCCTGCATCTCGGCGAGGTGGAGACGCGCCGCATCGCGCGCTTCACCAAGGCGATGCGGGCGTGGAGCCGAAGCTTCGTTCCGGACAGCGCGCAACCGGAATCGGACGATCGCGTGCTCGTGCGCCGCGTCTGCTACGCGGGCGGGCACGAGAGCGGGCGCGCGACGCTCGCGATCGACACCGCGCCGATCCCGGCGTCGCGTTTCGCGGTTCCGGCCGGCTACAAGCCGGTCGACCTCATGGGATCGCCAGGCCGCCAGGGCAGCGACTGAACCGCCGCCCGCGCCTGGCGGCGCGCGGGTTTGCCGCCCGAGGCTCGTTTCCGGCAAGCTAGCGGCCCTCGCGTCCCGACGATACGGTTTTCCGTGCCCCCGATGCTGCGTCCCGTGCGCCGCCTGCTTCCGGCGCTTCCCCTTCTGCTGGCATTCGGCGGCATCGCGCGGGCGGATGACGCGATCGCGCAGGCCCAAGCGCCCACTGCCCAGAGCAGGGACGTGCCGAGCTGCCCGCTCGGCGTCATCAAGTGTCCGAAGCGGCCGGTCGACTGGTCGATGTGCCACAAGCACGACCTGATGGACACCTATGTCGCGGGCCTCCCGACCGAAGGCGATCGCGATTCGGTGAGCGCGACGGCCGACGCGAACGCGGTCAGCAGCACCGATGCCCGGCACTACCTCTTCGAAGGCGACGTCAGGTTCCTGCGCTTCGATCAGCTGCTGCGTGCGGACAAGCTCAACTACGACGGCGAAACGACCGACTACGACGCGCAAGGCCACGTGCGCTATCAGGATCGCGGCCTCCTGATGGCCGCCGACAGCGCCAAGGGCAATGCCGATCTCGACCAGTGCACGCTCGACGGCAACGTGCGTTTCCAGATCCTGGCCTCGCAAGGCAACGGCAGCGCCGACACGGCGATTCTCGAGGACAAGACGCACGCGAAGATGACGCAGTCGACCTACAGCACCTGCGATCTCTCCGATCAGCAGTGGTCGATCCATGCGAAGGATCTCAGGCTCGACCAGGACGAAGGCGTCGGCGAAGGCCACGACGTGACGTTCCGCGCCGGCGACGTGCCCGTGTTCTGGTTGCCGTACGCGAGCTTTCCGCTCGACGATCGCCGCGAGTCGGGGTTTCTTTATCCCAGCATCGGCTACGGCAACCGGCGCGGGCTCGATCTTTCGCTGCCGTATTACTTCAATCTCGCGCCGAACTACGACGCGACGCTGACCCCGCGCCTGATGACCGAGCGCGGCCTCATGATCGGCGGAGAGTTCCGCTATCTCAGCGAAACGTTCGGCACCGGCGCGCTGGATTTCGAGCTCCTTCCGAACGACCGCAAGGTCGACCAGGAGAACATCGAGAACAACGACAACACGCCGAGCACGCGCTGGTGGTACAAGTTTACCGACGCGACGGGCTTCAACGACACGCTGGGCGCGTCGATCAACCTGAACCGCGTGTCCGACGATCGCTACTTCGAGGATTTCGGGCGCGGCCTTTATTCGTCCGCGATCAGCTTCCTGCCGTCGAGCGCATACCTCAACGCGCACGGCGACTGGTGGACCGCCTCGTTCGGCGGCGACGAATACCAGATCACCGATCCGACCATTCCCGACCAGTACGAGCCGTACCACCGCCTGCCGCGCGCGACGTTCAACGGCGAGCATGCGCTGCTCGGCGATCTCACCGGCGGCTTCAACAGCGAGTTCATCGCGTTCGACAAGACGCACGCGATCGAAGGCCAGCGCCTCGACGCGTTTCCGTATCTCGCCTATCCGATCGAGACGTCGGCATATTTCTTCCGCCCGCAGATCGGCTACCGCTACACGACGTACAGCCTCGACCAGATGCAGTACGCGCCGTCGCTGACGGACAAGCATCCGACCCGCGGCGTGCCGATCTTCAGCCTCGACACCGGCCTCGTCTTCGAGCGCAGCGTGATGTTCGGCGAGGACGCGTTCACGCAGACGCTCGAGCCGCGCGCGTACTACCTCTACGTGCCGTACCGCAACCAGAGCGACATCCCGATCTTCGACACGCAGGAGATCCCGTTCTCGTTCGGCGAGCTGTTCCGCACCAACCGCTTCGTGGGCGCCGACCGGCAGATGGACGCGAACAATCTCTCGCTCGCGCTGACGACACGGCTCCTCGACGACGCGACCGGCGACGAGCGGCTTTCGGCGA
This sequence comes from uncultured Rhodanobacteraceae bacterium, assembly GCA_937902695.1. Classification (GTDB taxonomy): domain Bacteria; phylum Pseudomonadota; class Gammaproteobacteria; order Xanthomonadales; family Rhodanobacteraceae; genus Dokdonella_A. The sequence continues at coordinate 3,302 of CALFNI010000040.1, read as the reverse complement.
GCCTCGGCCAGATCCGCTACTTCGACGATCAGCGCGTGCAGCTGCCGCGCGTGCCGCCGACCGGCTTCGGCGGATCGACGTATGCGGGCGAGCTCGACCTTCGCATCAACGAGCGCTGGCGCGTCACGCTCGACCAGCAATGGAATCCGAACACCGACCGCACCGATCTCTCCGCCGGGACGCTGCAGAACCGCTTCGGCACGGGCGGCGTCGTCAATCTCTCGTATCGCTATCGCCGCGATTTCCTCGAGCAGGTCGATGCCTCGGCGCTGGTGCCGATCACGCCGGCGTGGCGCCTGATCGCGCGCTGGAACTACGCGCTCAACAACCCGCTTGCGCTGCCGACCGATCCGCACGGCACCAAGGGCCGCACGCTCGAGCGCTTCTTCGGCTTCGAGCACGAAAGCTGCTGCGTCGCCTACCGCCTGCTCGCGCGGCACTGGATCCACAACGCTGAGGGCGATGCCGACAACGCGATCTACTTCGAGATCGAGTTCAAGGGCATCGGCTCGTTCGGCCAGAAAACGGACGACTTCCTGCGCCGTGGTATCCTTGGTTATCAATGACTTGGCGGTGCCGTGCTGCAGCCGGCCCGTCTCGACGATCTCTTAGCGCAGAACGTCGGCCGACTCTGCGAAACTATGGTCCTGGCGCCCGCCGCGGCCGCCCGTTCACTCCGGAAACCCGATGAAGAACCTGATCACCGCTCTCGCTTTCGCCGCCGCCGCGCTCGCAGCGCCGCACCTCGCCCGCGCGCAGTCGCTGCCGGCCGAGCCGCTCGACCGCATCGTCGCCGTCGTCGACGAGGACGTCGTCCTGAAGAGCGAGCTCGACACGCAAGTCAACCGCGTCATGGCGCAGTACGCCAACTCGCCGCAGCAGCTGCCGCCGCGCGACGTGCTCGAGCATCAGGTGCTCGAGCGCCTGATCCTGCAGAAGCTCCAGCTGACGCGCGCGGATTCGAGTGGCGTCAAGGTCTCCGACGCCGAGATCGACCAGGCGCTGACCGGCCTCGCATCGCAGAACAAGATGGATCTCTCGCAGCTGCGCCAGGCGATCCAGCAGCAGGGCATGGATTACGAGCAGTTCCGCCGTAGCGTGCGCGACGAGCTCATCGTGCAGCGCCTGCGCCAGCGCGTCGTGCAGAGCCGCGTGCAGGTCAGCGACGCCGAAGTCGACACGCTGCTCAAGAACGGCGCGCTGCACCGCGGCCAGCTCCACCTCGGCTACATCCTGATTTCGGTGCCGGACGGCGCGACTCCGGACCAGATCGAAACGGCAAAGAAGAAAGCCGACGATACCAAGCGTCAGATCGACGGCGGCATGGATTTCGCCGCCGCCGCGATCCGCTACTCCGACGCGCCGAACGCGCTCGAAGGCGGCGATCTCGGCTGGCGCAACGCCGACGAGCTTCCGCCCGCGTTCGCCGATGCGAGCGATTCGATGCAGGAAGGCCAGGTGTCCGCGCCGATCCGCGGCCCGAACGGATTCCACATCATCAAGCTCCTCGGCAAGAAGGACGCCAATGCCGCGCAGCTCGTCACCGAGTTCCATGCGCGCCACATCCTCTTCAAGATCACCGAGCTCGTGCCGAGCGAGCAGGCGCAGAAGGAAGCCGCGGATGCCCGCCAGCGCATCGTCGGCGGCGAGGATTTCGCGAAGGTCGCGAAGGATCTCTCGCAGGACACCGCGACCGCGCGCCTCGGCGGCGATCTCGGCTGGTTCTCGGGCGATGCGTACGGCACGCGCGTCGCCGCGATCGTCAAGGACATGAAGCCCGGCGAGATTTCGCAGCCGTTCCAGACCGACGCCGGCTGGCACATCATGCAGCTCGAGGACACGCGCAGCACCGACAAGACGAGCGAGCTGCAGCGCGATCAGGCCAAGAACATGATCTTCCAGCGCAAGGCCGAGGACGAGTACGAGAGCTTCCTGCGCCAGATCCGCAGCGAAGCGTACATCGAGGTTCGCCTCCCCGGCGGCGCCACGACCGGCGGCGTCGCGCCCACCGCCGGAGCGCTCTGATTCCCGCGCTGGCGCGGCTCGCCATCACGGCCGGCGAACCCGCCGGCATCGGACCGGAGCTCGTCGCGAAGCTCGCCGCGACCGACATCGCGGCCGATCTCGTCGTCATCGCCGATCCCGACCTCATCGCCGGTGCGGCGCGCGCAGCCGGCGTCGCCGTGACTCTTCGCAACTACGACGGCAACGCGATCGACGCGCGCGCTCCGGGCGAGCTTCGTGTGGTGCCGATGTCGCTCAGCGCGGCGGCGGCGCCCGGCCGGCTCGATCCCCGCAACGCAGGCTACGTGCTCGCGACGCTCGCACGCGCCGCCGAGGGCTCGACGACCGGCGAGTTCGCCGCGATCGTCACCGCGCCCGTGCACAAGGGCGTCATCAACGATGCCGGCGTTCCGTTCACGGGCCACACCGAGTTCTTCGCGCAGCGCGCGCGGCGCGCGGTCGTCATGATGCTGGTCGCGACCGGCGATCACGGCGCACGCAACGGCGGCGACCTGCGTGTCGCACTCGCGACGACGCACCTCCCGCTCGCGGCAGTCCCCGCGGCGATCACGCGCGCCTCGCTCGTGCGCACGCTGCGCATCCTCTGCGACGACCTGATCGCGCACTTTCGCATCGCCGCGCCGCGCATCGCCGTGCTCGGCCTCAATCCGCATGCGGGCGAAGGCGGCCACCTCGGCCGCGAGGAAATCGACGAGATCGCGCCGGCGATCGCGCAGCTTCGCGCCGCCGGCTTCGACGTCGCCGGGCCGCTGCCGGCCGACACCGCGTTCCTGCCGGCGCAGCTCGCGCGCTTCGACGCGGTGCTCGCGATGTATCACGACCAGGGCCTGCCCGTGCTCAAGCACGCCGGCTTCGGGCATGCCGTCAACGTGACGCTCGGCTTGCCCTACGTGCGCACGTCGGTCGATCACGGCACCGCGCTCGACCTCGCCGGCACCGGCGTGGCCGATGCCGGCAGTCTCGTCGCGGCGACGCGCCTCGCAATGCAGCTCGCCGGCAGCGGCGCGCGCTGAACACGCGGCGTCGCGATGCACGCCCACATCCCGCGCAAGCGCTTCGGCCAGCACTTCCTGCACGATGCGGGCATCCTGCGCAAGATCGTGCAGGCCATCGCGCCGCAGCGCGGCGACAACGTCGTCGAGATCGGGCCCGGCGAAGGCGCGCTCACGCTGCCGCTCCTGCGCGCGCTCGGTCACATGACCGTCATCGAGCTCGATCGCGATCTGGTGCCGCGCCTCGAAGCGGCGGCCGAAGGCATCGGCGTTCGCGATATCGTC
>CALFNI010000039.1 GCA_937902695.1 uncultured Rhodanobacteraceae bacterium | reverse complement strand
GGGCAGCTGCGGACTGTATTTCCGCGCAACAAGAAATACACGCCGCGATTCTTTGTCATTCCCCTCCCCGATGACGGCAACGAGTCGATGTTCTTCTTCGTCTTTCCCCTCTCCCGCTTGCGGGAGAGGGTAGGGTGAGGGGCTTTTTGGGTGAGCGCGATCCAACCTGCCCTCACCCCGCCCCTCTCCCGCGAGCGGGAGAGGGAAACGGCAGGCTATTTGAGTGCGTCAAGCAATTCCGCGCGGGATAGCGCCCGATTTTCCGGTTCGCTGCGCTTGCGATATTCGAACGTACCTGCCGCGAGCCCGCGCTCGCTGATCACGACACGATGCGGAATGCCGATCAGCTCCATGTCCGCGAACATCGGGCCGGGGCGCAGGCCGCGGTCGTCCAGCAGCACGTCGACGCCGGCAGCCGAAAGCTCCGCGTGGAGCCTTTCCGATTCCTCGCGCACGGCCGCGTTCTGGTGCGCCGCGATCGGACAGATCGCGACTTTCCACGGCGCCATCGGCTCCGGCCAGAGAATGCCGGCCGCGTCGTTGTTCTGCTCGATCGCCGCCGCGACGATGCGGCTGACGCCGATCCCGTAGCACCCCATCTGCATGACGACGGCCTTGCCGGCGTCGTCGAGCACGCTCGCGCCCATCGCTTCGGCATACTTCTGGCCGAGCTGGAACACGTGGCCGACCTCGATGCCGCGCGCGATCTTCAGCGTGCCCCTGCCGTCCGGTGACGGATCACCCTCGACGATCTTGCGGATGTCGGCGACGCGCGTGACGCGCGCGTCGCGATCCCAGTTCGCGCCGCGATAGTGCGTGCCGTCCTGGTTGCCGCCGCAGACGAAGTCGGCGAGCACGGCGGCGCTGCGATCGACGATCACCGGCACGGATTCCGGCAAGCCGACCGGGCCGATCGATCCCGGCCGCGCGCCGGTTGCCGCCAGAATCGCGGCTTCGTCGGCGAGCGCCGATTCGCCGGGCAACTCGTCGAGCTTCGCGGCCTTCACTTCGTTGACTTCGTGATCGCCGCGCACGCAGAGCGCAACGAGCCCTTCGCGGCCGCGCACGACGATCGTCTTGATGCACTGCTTCGGATCGACGCCGAGGAATGCCGAGACGTCGTCGATCGTCTTCTGCGTCGGCGTCGCGACACGCTCGAGCGAGGCCGACGGCGCGGGCCGCTGCGCCGACGGCGCGAGCGCTTCGGCCATCTCGATGTTCGCGGCGTAGTCAGACTCGGTCGAATAGGCGATCGCGTCCTCGCCCGAATCGGCGAGCACCTGGAACTCATGGCTCGCATTGCCGCCGATCGCGCCAGCGTCGGCCTGCACGGCGCGGAACGCGAGGCCGAGCCGCGTGAAGATGGGCGCATACGCGTCGTACATGTTGCGGTATTCGGCGTCGAGCGAGGCCGCGTCGATGTGGAACGAGTACGCGTCCTTCATCAGGAACTCGCGCGCGCGCATGACGCCGAAACGCGGGCGGATCTCGTCGCGGAACTTGGTCTGGATCTGGTAGAAGTTGACCGGAAGCTGCTTGTAGCTTTTGAGCTCCGTGCGCGCGAAATCGGTGATGACTTCCTCGTGCGTCGGGCCGTAGCAGTACCACGCGTCCTTGCGATCCCTGATCTTGAGGAGCTGCCCGCCGAACTTCTCCCAGCGCCCGGTTTCGTCCCAGAGCTCCTTCGGCTGCACCGACGGCATCAGGAGCTCGATCGCGCCGGCGCGGTTCATCTCCTCGCGTACGACCGCCTCGACCTTGCGCAGCACGCGAAGACCGAGCGGGCTCCACGTGTAGATGCCGGCCGCGAGCTTGCGCAGCATGCCGGCGCGGAGCATCAGCTTGTGGCTGGCGATCTCGGCGTCGGCCGGCACTTCCTTGATGGTCGCGAGGTGGAAACGCGAAAGACGCATGGGCGAAGCCGCTCGGAAAGGGGTCGCGGATTCTAGCAGCGCCGGCAGGCTCGCCGTCCGGCGTGGAGGAACCTCACTCCTTCGACGACCCGCCCGGCACGACGTTCGTATCGGGGTCGTAACGGACCGTTTCGTACGGCCGGCCGGTGGGCGGCCGGTCCGTCGCGTGCAGCCGGCCCTTGTCGTCGCGCCACGTGTAGAGCGCCGGTCCGAGCCTGGGCGACCCGGGCAATGCCCGCGCGAGCCACGCCGGCATCGATGCCGGCGCGAAATACCACCACGCGGCGCCCGACGCGATGAGCGCGACGAACAGCATGAGGAGGATCGAGGCGCGTCCGCGCGCTTGGCGGATGCTCGCCGGCGTGCGCATCGCGGTGCGCCTTCGCTTACTTGCAGTAGAACGAAACCTGGTCCGACGCCTTGGCGAGCGCCTGCTTGCGCCCTGCGTCGTCGAGCACGGCCGCCTTGCCGTCGTCGCCCGCGGGCGCCGAGACCTGGAACTGGCTCTGCAGCAGCGCGAGATTCGACTTCGCCAGCTGGCACTGCTTGGCGCGGTTCTCGGGGCTGTCGACGAGCGGCTTGGCCGATGCGGTCGCGCCCGGCGGCGCCGCTTCCGGCAGCTTGGCTTCCGGCACCGGTTCAGTCCGCTCGGAAGAG
>CALFNI010000038.1 GCA_937902695.1 uncultured Rhodanobacteraceae bacterium | reverse complement strand
AGATAGCGACGAGAACGCAGCGCGCTTTTACCTCTCCCGCCTGCGCGAGCGGGGAGGGCGAAGTGGACGCACAAGACACCGTACATCCCCAGACGCTTTGCGCGTCGGCCTCTCCCGCAAGCGGCAGAGGCGAAGGGCTAGATCCGGTACGCGACAGTCTTCATGACCCGGCTCGCGAACCGCATCAGCGCCGGCAGCGGATCAGGCAGCGCCTCGGCGCCGGCGTGCAGCGCGTTGTCCGCGTGCCGCGCCTCGTCGTCCTTCATGACTGCGACGATCGCGCGACTCTTCATGTCGCTCTCGGGCAACCGCTCGAGATGCTCGCCCAGATGCGCCTCGACCTGTCGTTCGGTCTCGACGACGAAACCGAGGCTCAGCCGGTCGCCGAGAATCCCCGCGCCGACGCCGATCGCATAGGCGCCGGCGTACCAGAGCGGATTGAGAAGGCTGGGTCGGCTGTCGAGCTCGCGAAGGCGCTCGCCGCACCACGAAAGGTGATCGGTTTCCTCGGCCGCGGCTTCGAGCATGCGCAGACGCTGGCGCTCGTCGTCGGCGACGGCAGCCTGGCCGAAATAAAGCGCCTGCGCGCAGACTTCGCCGACGTGGTTCACGCGCATGAGCCCGGCCGCGTGACGCCGGGCCGCAGCGTCGAGCGGCGCTTCCGCGACGCCTTCGGCCGGCGAAGGCCGCAGGGCCGCTGGCGCGGGATCGAACACTGCGCCGAGCGCGCGCTCGATTTCGACGAGCGCGCGATCGAGGCCGGAGAGCATTCGTTGTGTCATGGCGCGGCATTCTCCAACTGTTGCGCGAGCAATGCGAGCGGGTGTCGCACCGGCGGCGCGCCGGCGCGGCCGCGCAGGCCGTTGGCGAGATGGATGCGACAGCCGACATTGGTCGTCAGCACGACGTCGGGCGCATCGGCGCCGATCTGGGTGAGCTTCTCGTCGCGCAGCCGATCGGCGATCGCGGGATGCTCGATGAAATAGTTGCCGGCGGCGCCGCAGCAGCGCGGCTGCTCGGGAACGGCGAGCACGATCAGCGCCGGAATGCGCGCAAGCAGCGCGCGGATCGACGCGACTTCGCCGACGACGTTGACCTGCGTGCACGGCAGGTGCAGCGCGGCGCGCGCGGACAGCGGCCTGAAGCGCAAGGCGCCGATGCGCGCGTCGCGCGCGAGGAATGCATGGACGTCGACGACGGAGGGTCCGCCGGCGCGCGCGACGTGATCGCGGAGCTCGCCGAAGCAGCCGCTGGCGCTGACCAGCACGGCCTCGCCGCCGGTCTCGGCGATCGCGGCGCAGGCGCGCGCGACCTCGCGATCCGCGGCCTCGGTGTCGCCCGCGTGCCGCGCGAGCGCGCCGCAGCAGGGCGTGTCTTCCGGCACGGCGACCTCGTAGCCGAGCGCTTCGAGCAGCGCGCGCGCCGCCTCGTGCGTATCGCGGTCGTATACGCTCGCCACGCAGCCGCGGAACAGCGTCACGCGGCCACGATCGGGCGCCGTTCGCGAGCGGGCGATCGGCATCGTCGCGGACGCTGCCGGCACGCGCTCGGCGAGCGTTCGCAGCGAAGGGGGCAGCCAGCGCGAAAGCCGCGGCAGCCAGCGGTCGGCTTTCAGCAGCGCGCCGATCCGGGCGAGCGCGACGAGCCGCGCCGGATCGGTCAGGAGCCGCGCGACGAGGCCGGGCCGCCGCCGCAGCATCGCCCGCGTCCGCGTGATGATTTCGCCGTAACGCACGTCCGACGGGCAGACCGTCTGGCACGAGAGGCAGTCGAGGCACTGGTCCAGGTGCCGGAGCGCCGTCGGATCGGGCTCGAGCCGCCCGCTGGCGATCCAGCGCGCGAGCGCGATGCGCCCGCGGGGCGATTCGGCCTCGTCGAGGCTGATCCGGTAGGTCGGGCAGTGCGGCAGGCAGAGGCCGCACATGACGCACTGGTCGGCCAGCGCCTGGAGAGCGCCATCGGCCGGCGCGCGGGCGGGCGCCTTGCCGTCGGGCGCGGAATCCAGTCGCAATGCGGGTTCCGGCGTATCGGCGGCCATGCCCGGGATGCTAGCATTCACGCCAGTCGAGGCAGTGCGCCCGGTTGCCAGCAGGGGCCGCATCCGCTATCCTCCCGCGCCTTCTTTTGCCGCCTGCCCCATTCCGGGCCGGCGCCTCGGAGCTTCCGGATATGAAAACGATCAGCGCCAAAGCCGAT
>CALFNI010000037.1 GCA_937902695.1 uncultured Rhodanobacteraceae bacterium | reverse complement strand
GCGCTTCGATGTCCTCGCGCCGAGGAAAGTGGCCGGTCGCGAACCGCATCCAGCCGAGCGCGGACGCGAAGCGTTCCTCGGCGACCGTCAGGCGAAAGCGCCACGACGCGTCGCGCAGCACGTTGCGGATCACCAGCATGCCGCCCGGCGTGACGCGCGCCGCGGCCGCCTCGAGGGCCTGCCGCTGCAGCGTTTCGGGAAGGTAGTGCAGCACGTCGATCAGCGCGACGTCGCCGCTGAAAGGCGGCAGCGCAGCCGCATCGACGGTCGCGAAATCGACGTCGAGCGCGTCAACCATCGCGGCGGCGCGTGCTTCCTCGATCTTCGTGCCGTCGGGGTCGACGCCGAAATAGGGTGCATGGATGCCGCGCTCGCGCAGGTACTGGCCCAGCAGTCCGAGGCCGCAGCCGATGTCGAGCAGCGGACGCATGGAGCCCGCGAACAGCGCCACGGCGGCATCGAACATCGGATCCCACGTCAGCTTTCCGCTCGCGTAGCGCCGGTGACGCCAGTGCCGGTAGCGCGCGGCGATGCGCGCGATCGCCGCCGCGCGCGCGATCCGCTCCACGCGATCTCGCGCGGCAACGCTCAAGCGGCCGGCCAGGTCTCGTTGAATAGCCGCAGGAAATTGCCGCCGAGCACCTTGTCGATGACGCGCTCGGGCCGGCCGCGCCTGGCGAGCAGCGTCGCGAGCGTCTCCAAGCGCCGCGGCGTGTTGAGATCGGGCACGAACGTGTAGACCGCGGTCGTCTCGCCCGGCGCCGAAATGCCGTTCTTCCTGCGCTCGGCGATCTCGTCCGCGAAGGCCTTCCTGTAGTCGTCGGTCAGCTCGACGGCCGAGATCGGGCCGTCGGTGCCGAGTCCGACGTGATCCTCGCCGGCGACGTCGAGCGCGTGCTCGATGTGCGCGACGACGTCGGCCGCCATCGACTGTCCCGATGTGCGCAGGTACGGCATGAAATAGATGCCGACGACGCCGCCGCGATCGGCGAGCGCGCGCAGCGTCGCGTCGTTCTTGTTGCGCGGCAGGTCCGCGAGCGCGGCGCAGCCAGCATGCGTGATCGCGACCGGCTTGGTTGACGCCGCGATCGCTTCGTCGGTCGTGCGCCGGCCGCAATGGCTGAGGTCGACCAGCATGTTCGCCGCGTTCATGCGTTCGACGAGCGTCTTGCCGAACTGGCTGAGACCCGCATTGCCGGGTTCGAGGCAGCCGTCGCCGACGAGGTTGCGGCGGTTGTAGGTGAGCTGGATGATGCGCACGCCGAGACCGCGGAATATCTCGAGCCGGTCGAGATCCTCGGCGAGCGGCGTCGCGTCCTGGAAGCCGTAGATGATCGCGAGCTTGCCGCTGCGCTTGGCCAGGGCGAAATCGCGCGCGTCGTTGAACTTCATCAGCACGTCCGGATGCAACGTGATCTCGCGATCGTACTGCGCGATCTGCGCGATGGTCTTGTCGTAGTCGTGCGCGTAGCTGCCGACGCCGCTGACCGTGAGGTTGACGGCCGTGATGCCCGACGCGCGCACGTCGGCGAGATCGGCAGCGTCGAGCGGCTTGCCCGGCTTGTTCGCGCTGCCGGGACCGCCGAGCGCATCGATGACGGTCAGCTTCGAGTAGTTGCGCCACGCCGCCTTCGGCGCGTCGGCTGCGCGCGCCCACGGAAACGCGGCGGCCACCGAGCCTGCAGCCAGCGCCGAGACGAACCGGCGGCGCGTGAAGGGAACGGTCGGCATGCGATGCGCCTCGTCGCGATGAGCAGGTGGCGATTGTGGAATGGCCCGGCGCGGCGCACAAGCGATCGTGTCGGGCGCCGCATTTCGCTTATGCTCGCCGCGACATCGGGACCGGCGGCAAGGAATCGACGCATGCAGTTCCTCTCGGTATTGCGCGAGCTAGACGCGACGCAGCGCAAGGTCGTCCTCGCGAGCTTCCTCGGCTGGACGCTCGACGCGTTCGATTATTTCCTGCTCGTCTTCGTGATCCCGGAAGTCGCCCGGGATTTCCATGTCGGCATCGCCGAGGTCACGTTCTCGCTGACGCTGACGCTGGCGATGCGTCCGCTCGGTGCCTTCATCTTCGGACGGCTCGCCGATCGTTACGGACGGCGGCCGGTGCTGATGGTCGACATCGTGCTGTTCGCCGTCCTCGAAGCCGCGTCCGCGCTCGCGCCCTCGCTGGCCGTGCTGCTGGTCGTGCGCGCGCTGTTCGGCATCGCGATGGGCGGCGAGTGGGGCATCGGCGCATCGCTCGCGATGGAATCGATTCCGGCGAAGGCACGCGGCGCCGTGTCGGGCCTGCTGCAGGAGGGCTACGCCGCGGGCTACCTGATCGGCGGCCTCTTCTACATCGCGCTGTTCGATCACATCGGCTGGCGCGGCATGTTCGCGCTCGGCATCCTGCCCGCGATCCTCGTGCTGTTCATCCGGCGCCACGTGCCGGAATCGCCGGTCTGGGAGAAGCACGCGCGCGCGGCGGCGGGGCCGGGCCTCGTCGAGACGATGCGCGGGCGCTGGAAGCTCTTCGCATATCTCGTCGTGCTGATGATGGCGTTCAACATGTTCAGCCACGGCTCGCA
>CALFNI010000036.1 GCA_937902695.1 uncultured Rhodanobacteraceae bacterium | reverse complement strand
CATCGCTTCGACGCAGACAGGGTGGTCACGCGTTGCACGGGAACGGGGCAACGTCGCGCGATCCAATCACCGCCGGGATCCGACCATGCGCCTTGCTCACGTTCGTTTCGTCGTTGCCGCTTCGCTGCTGACCGCCCTTCCCGCCGCCGTCCACGCGCAGTGGTCCTCGGATCCGGCGAACAATCTCGTCATCTCGGATCGCGACAACGAGCAGGTGCAGCCGAAGATCGTTCCGACCGCGGACGGCGGCTTCTACATCAGCTGGTTCGACAACGCCGACGGCGGCTACGACGTCTACCTGCAGCGCATCGACGCCGGCGGCCACGAGCAGTGGGCACACGACGGCGTGCTGGTTGCCAATCGCGACATGAGCTCGACGCAGGACTACGGCCTCGACATCGACGCCGACGGCAACGCCCTCCTCGCGTTCGGCTACAACGACGGCGGCGGCACGATGCAGGTGCTGGCGCAGAAAGTCGCGCCGGACGGCACGCTGCTGTGGGGTGATCCCGGCATCTTCGTCTCCGCCGATCCCGGCGGCGCGAACGCGCCTAAGGTCACCGCGACCGGCGACGGCAACGTCGCCGTCGGCTGGACGTCGGGCGACGGCGCCGTCGTCGTGCAGAAGCTCGACGGCGACGGCAATCCGCTCTGGGGCGCCGGCGTCTCGATCAGCTCGTCGACCGCGTGGGCACTGTCCGATCTCCACGCCGATGCGGACGGCAACGTGCTCGCGTCCTGGGTCGTCCTCCAGTTCACCGCGCCGAATGCCATGTACGCGCAAAAGCTCGCCGCGATCGATGGCGGCCCGCTCTGGGGCACCGATCCCGTCACCGTCTACGACGCGACCGACGGCGCGCTCCAGTTCGGCAACTTCCCCACGTTCATTCCCGACGGCGCCGGCGGCGCGGTCTTCGTCTGGTACACGGTCGGCAGCGTCGGCGAAGTCCGCGCGCAGCACGTGACGTCCGACGGCACGCAGGCGTTCGCGCAGAACGGCGCGCTCGCTTCGACCGACGAGTCGCAGAACCATTTCGAGCCCGACGGCGCCTACGATCCGGCGAGCGGGGACATCTACGCGCTCTGGCGCGAGACCGATCTCCTGACGCAGGGCCAGATCGGCGTCTACGCGCAGCGCTTCGATCCGACCGGCGCGCGCCAGTGGGGCGACGGCGGCCTCGTGCTCGTGCCGCTCTCGACGGTCGACGCGACGCAGATGGTTGCACTGCCGGTTGCGGGCGGCGGCCTCCTCGCAGCCTGGAGCAGCGATGACTTCCCGAACCCGACGCCGCTGCACGCGGCGCGCCTCGACACCGGCGGCAACTACGTCTGGACTCCGGAGATCGTCGATTTCTCGACCGAGCCCAACGACACCGCGCGCCTCGCCGGCGCGGTCAGCACGGACGGCTACTTCGCCTATGCGTGGACCGCCAGCGCGGCCAGTTTCGCCGGCGACATCCACGCGCAGAACATCAATCCCGACGGCACGCTCGGCGTTCCGGGGCCGGACGACAGGATTTTCTCCAACGGCTTCGAACCCTGAGGCCACGCTCGCGCAAGCCGCGCGACGCCCGCTTCTCATGCGTACCCAGCCCGGCAGGGTCGGCACGTGGCTCGCATTCCTGGCAGCCGGCGTATTCGCGGCGGGTATTCTTTATTCCTTCATCGTGACGGGCAGCGGATCAAGAACCAGCAACCCGCTGACCGGTCAGGTCGTGCCCTGGCGCGATCACGGAACGACGGTTTTCGTCACGCGTTCGCAGCACGGCTTGTTCGTCGGCAGCCTGGTCTTCGCGGCAGCAGCGTTCATCGCCGGCGCCGTCATTTTCGAAAAAAACAGGATGCGATGACCGGCGGCGCACGGCGGCAGGTGCGCGTCACCGTGCGAGCGTCCAGGGCGGCACATTCGCGCGCCGCATCGATCGTGCCGGCGCGCCGGCGTCCGCAGGCGGCCGGCCGGAACCGCGCTTCGGCGCGGCTTCACCGCGCATAGGCCCAAAGTCCGGTACGCGCCGTCGCCGCGACGCGTTACGCTTGGCCGACCGGGGGCCTTTGTTCTTTCCGATGTCGCGACCGATCTACCGCTTCGGCGCCTGCACGATCGATCCGTCCGCGCGCGAGCTGCGCAGCGGCGGCGCGCTCGCAACGCTGTCGCCGAAAGTCTTCGACGTGCTGGTCTATCTCGTCGAGCACCGCGACCGCGCGGTCGGCCGCGACGAGCTGATCGCCGCCGTCTGGGGCAAACTCGACGTCACCGATACGCTGCTCGGCCAGACCGTGCTGAAGGCGCGGCGCGCGGTCGGCGATTCGGGCAACGGCCAGAACGTGATCCGCACGATTCCGCGCTTCGGCTATCGCTGGGTCGCTGACATCGATGTCGACACCGCCGATGCGCCCGCTATCGACGCCGCGGGCGTCCGCGACGAGCCCGTACGCATCGAACGCGAGCCGCCGCCACGGGCCGAGGTTGCATCGCCTGCCGTCCCGACGACGGCGCCCGCACGGCGCACCCGCGCGATCGCAATCGCCGCCGGCATCGTCGTGCTGTGCGCGGCGGGCGCGCTCTACTGGCGCGGCGCGCAGCATCGCGCACCGGCGCCGCAACCGCCGCCTTCGGGCGCGACGCCGGCATCCGCGACTGCCGCGGTGCTCCCGGTCGACGTCCGTGCCGGCGAGGAATGGACATGGCTGCGCCTGGGCCTCATGGACCTGATCGCTTCGCGCCTTCGCCGCGCAGGACAGGGCGTCGTGCCGAGCGACAACGTCGTCGCGCTGGCGCGCGCCGAACCCGCGGACGCCGCGGACGCCGACGGTGCGTATGGCGCGCTGCGCGAGGCGACCGGCGCACGCTATGTCGTCGTGCCGCACATCGAGCGCAGCGCGAACGGCTGGTCGGTCGAGATGACGCTGCGCGCCGACGACGGCGCAGCGCGCGAAGCGCGCGCGTCGGGGGCCGATCCGATCGAAACGACGCGCCTCGCCAGCGACCGCCTGCTCGCGCTGCTCGGCAAGACCGCACCGGCCGAGGGCACCGGCGAGCTTTCGCTGGCCGAGCTCGAGCAGCGCACCGAATCGGCCGTGCTGAGCGACGACTTCGTGACGGCGCACCGGCTCATCGACGCGGCGCCCGAAGCGTTGCGCAAGACGCCGATCATGCGGCTGCGCCTCGGCCAGATCGAGTTCCGTTCGGGCCAGCTCGCGACGGCGCGCACGACGCTCGAATCGCTGCTCGCCGATGCGGCGCCCGAGTCCGATCCGTTCATACGCGGCTGGGCGCTCTACCAGCTCGGCACGGTCGCGCTGCGGCAGGACCGCAACGACGATGCGATACGCGCGTTCAACGAAGCGATCGCGCTGACGGCGACGCGCAACGAGCCCGGCGTGCTCGGTCGCGCGTACACGGGCCTTGCCGCGGCACAGGTCAACATCGGGCACTTCGACGAAGCCGCCGACAACCTCGGCCGCGCGCGCGTCGCCGGCGGACTCTCGGGCGACAACCTGCAGCTCGCGCGCATCGACGGCAACGAAGGCGTGCTCGACAACGCGCGCGGCCGTCACGCCGAGGCGCTGCCGATCCTCGCACGCGCCGCCGAGCGCTTCCGGCAGTTCGGCGCGCTCAACGAGCTTTTCCTCACCGTCGCGGCAGAAATGAAGGCGAATCTCGGCCTGCTCGATGCGCCGGCCGCGCTCGCGGTCAGCGATCCGGTCTGGGCCATGCGCGCACGCCTCGACAATCCCGGCACGCGCACCGCGTTCGAGCTGCAGCGCGCGCGTGCGCTCGCCGCCTGCGGACGCATCGCCGACGCGCGCAGGCTGCTCGACGATCTCGGCCGCGATCCGCCGCCCGGGGAGACCGGTCTCCCCGGCGACGTCGCTTCGGAAAGCGCGCGCATGCACCTCGCCATGGGCGACGCGACGGCGGCGCTCGACGATGCCTCGGCCGCCGTCGCGCGGCTGCCGACGATCGACGAGGCCCGCGAACGCGCCCGCGCATGGCTGACCTGGAGCCGCGCGCTCCGTGCCGCCGGCCGCAGCGCCGAGGCGCGCGATCAGGTGAATGCGCTTTCGCGCTGGGCGGCGACGCACGCGCAGATGCCGTCCGTCACATTGTTCGCAGCGCTCGCCGATGCCGAGCAGGCCGCGGCCGAGGACCATCGCGACGAAGCGCTGAAGAGTTACGGCGCGGCGCTCGGCGACGCGGAGCGCTGGGCCGTCCCGGCCGATCTTGCCGCGGTCGTCATCTCCTACGGCGGCAACCTGATCGCGAGCGGCGATTTCGAACGCGCGAGCGCGGTCATCGGCCGCCTCGCGCGCTGGGCCGACCGCGATTTCGACTGCGCGCTCCTGCAGGCGCGGCTCTACCACGCGCTCGGCCAGCGCTCGACCTGGCAGAGCGCGCTCGAGCGTGCCCACGCGCTCGCCGGCGAGCGCGCCATCCCGCCCGCCCTGCAGGCGCCGCCCGAGTCGCACCCGTCGTAGGCCCTGCTGGCCGCGACCTCCGGATTCACGGATCGAGAGCGGTGCGCGAATGGATCGCGAGTGCCGCGCTTTGGCGAGGTGTCAGATTCCGCAGTCTCGCCGAACGCGCCGCGCCCGACGGCCGCCTTCGCGGATCCCGCCACCGTTTCCGAGGTATCAGATGCGCGTTCGTCCGCTATTCGTTGCCGTTTCACTCGCTCTCGTCAGTGGGCTCGCCCATGCGTCGGGCACGTTCACTGCGCTCCAGACGCCCGGGCTCACGCTCGGCAAGGTCTCGGCGAACGGCGAATACGCCGTCGGCACGGCCGGTGGCCAGGGCGTGCGCTGGACCCGGTCGACGACGGCCGAGGAGATGTTGCCGAGCCTCGATACCGCCCTCGGCATCAACAACAGCGGCACCGTCGCAGGGGCCGTGCCATGGACGGACGGAACCTTGCAGCGGGACCTCGGCGCGTTGCAGCCGGTCGGCCAAGACGCAGTGGAGCTCACAGCGACGCTGCAGACGAACTCGAACGCCTATGACGTCGCCGACGACGGCACCGCGGTCGGCCTTTCGTTCGGCGACAACTTCGTGGGGCCCGCGGTTGCATTCGTCTGGACCGAGGCCGAAGGCATGACCGCGCTGCCGGTGAACCGCCCCGACACCTACTCGCGCGCGAACGTGATCAGCGCGGATGGCCACGTGATCGCCGGCTGGAACGACCAGGAAGACGGCTTTCGCACCGCGGTGGTCTGGAAGGACCGCGTGCCGACAGATGTCGTCGATCGCGACGGCCTCGCAGTCGGCGAGGCCGACGGCATCAGCGTCGACGGCACGTTCGTGGTCGGCTCGAGCTACACCGACATCCTCGGCAACAGCGGCTCGTGGCGCTGGAACTCGAGCTCGAACACGATGATCATGATTCCGCTCATGACGTTCGCCTTCGGCGTCAGCGCGAACGGCAACACGGTCGTCGGCAACACCGGCTTCTTCGACGATCCGCCGCGCGCGGCGGTGATCTGGCGCAAGGACGTCGGCTCGATGCTGCTCGCCGACTACCTCGCCGAGCAGCAGATCGCGGTGCCGGACGGCTGGGACCTCTCGGGCGGCCTCACCGGCATCTCGGCCGACGGCCGCACGCTCGTCGGCTGGGGATCGATCCAGGGGGATCCGAATACGTGGTCGTACGTGATCACGATCGACCCGCCCGACGCGATCTTCGCCGACGGCTTCGACGCGCCCTGAGGCGCGAAACGCTCCGCGAAATCTCCGCGAAATCTCCGCGAGCCGAGCGCGAATGCGTCCGGCCGCTGTTGGCTGCATCCTGGGGGTCGCCGTTTTGCGAGGGCGTTGCGGGCGCTGCCACGCGACCGTCTCACCCCCTTGGTACGCACTCTCCTGACGGCACCACATTCCCTCACAGTGAGAACCTGAAATGCGCATTTCATTCTGTGCCGGCCTGATTCTGAGCGTCCTCGCCGGTCACGCCGGTGCCGGCACCTTCACTGATCTCGGCGCCGACGGGCTCCAGCTCACCTCGCTTTCGGTCCACGGCCACATCGCGAGCGGCGTCATCGGCGGCGGCGGCGCATGGCGCTGGACGGCCGACCAGGGCGCGACCCTGATGGATGGCTTCGTCAGCAGCGAAGGCATGAACTCCTACGCGCAGCCGATCGTCGGCGCCTACACGCCTGACAACAACCCGGCGGACGCCGTCGGCGCGATGTACTACAGCAACACCGCGATCATCGGCGAGCCGGACATCCTCGGCGGCTATCCGAACACCGGCGGCGGCACCGGCCAGGGCATCAGCACGGCGTATGGCGTCTCGGACGCCGGCGTCGTCGTCGGCCTCGCGTACGACGAGACGAACAACCCGATCGCATTCCGCTGGTCCACGGCCGAAGGCTGGTCGCGCCTGCCGGTCAACCGGCCCGACACGTACTCGCGCGCCAACGGCATCAGCAAGGACGGCAGCACGGTCTTCGGCTGGAACGATCAGGAAACCGGCTACCGCTCCGGCGTGATCTGGCGCAACGGAAAGACGATCGACCTCGTCGACGCGGACGGCAATCCGGTCGGCGAAGCGCTCGGCGCATCGGCCGATGGCCGCGTCGTCGTCGGCTACAACTACGGCACGTTCAACGGCAACGAAGCGTGGCGCTGGACCGAAGAAACCGGCGTGCAGCCGATCGGCGTCATGGCCGCGCCAGCGGGCGTCGCGAAGACGGCGGCCCGCATCAGGCTCGCGATGCAGCAGCAGCAGAACGTCGCGAGCGAGCGTCGCGATGCACGTATCCAGGCGCCGGACGGCTTCTTCCCGCCGCAGGCGCTCGCGATCGCGGTCAGCGACGACGGCCACACGATCGTCGGCGGCAGCGGCATTCCGCCAGTGCGTCATGCGGTCATCTGGACCGACGACGGCGGCACGATGGAGCTCCTCAGCGACTACGCCGCCGCTCACGGCGTCACGATTCCCGCCGGCCTCACGCTGCTGTCGGCCAACGGCATCTCGGCCGACGGTCTCACGATCGGCGGCTTCGCGGCGGGCGCGACGAACTATCGCAGCTACCTCATCGATTTCCACGCCGAGAACCATCGACCGGTCCTGGTACAGGCGACCGGCCAGGTCGGATTCAACAACCTGACATCGGGCCCGTTCGCCGGCGTGCCCGACGGCTCGCCCGTGCAGATGACGTTCGTGATGTCGCCGAACGGCACGGTCATCGCGCCCGGACAGGACACGGCATATCCGCTCTCGGTCGCCTCGTTCAAGCTGCGCGCCGGCAGCGCGAGCGAAACGCTGCAGCCCGTGCAGGGCGGCGTCTCCGTGCAGATCACCAACGACTTCCCGAAGTCGGACGGCATCCACCTCTTCTCGACGCCGACGCATTCAGGCCAGGCCTTCGAGTTCGAGCTGTTCAACCCGGGGGGCAATCTCTTCGACTCGACCGACATCGACGGCGTCAACCGGACATTCGGTCCCGAGCTCTTCGAGAAGATCGCGTGGGACATCCAGGACGGCAATCGCTCGATGACGATCGACCTCCAGTCGGTGACGCTGAAGGACGTGGCTCTCTCGGTGAGCTCGCGCCGCTGACGCCTTGCGCGAAGCGCCACGCATCGGGCGCGCGCTGGACTCCCTGCGATGCGACCTCGCGTGCCGGCTTGCCGGCACGCGGCGTTTCCGGCGATCGGCTCTCCGGCGTGCCGTCCCGCGGCGTTCGCAAGCACGCATCTGCGACAATCGTCGCGTGCCCGTCCTGATCGACAGCCACAGCCACATCGACGCGGCGGCGTTCGACGCCGATCGCACCGACGTGCTGGCCCGCGCGCGCACCGCCGGCGTGACGCGGCAGATCGTGCCGGCGATCGCGGTGTCGGGCTTCCCGAAGCTCCGCGACCTTTGCCGCGCCGAACGGGGCCTCTCTCCCGCGTATGGCCTGCACCCGATGTATCTCGGCGAACACGCGCCGGAGCATCTCGACGAGCTCGCGCGCTGGATCGAGCGGGAGCGTCCGGTCGCGGTCGGCGAATGCGGGCTCGATTTCTACGTCGAAGGCCTCGATCGCGATGCGCAGCAGCGCTATCTCGACGGCCAGCTCGCGCTCGCGCGCGACTTCGATCTCCCCGTGATCCTGCATGCGCGGCGCGCGTTCGACGACGTCGCCGCGGCGATCCGGCGCGTCGGCGGACTTCGCGGCGTCGTGCACAGCTTCTCGGGCAGCGCCGAACAGGCGCAGCAGTTCTTCAGGCTCGGCTTCCACGTCGGCATCGGCGGACCGGTGACATACGAGCGCGCGCGGCGCCTGCGCGCGATCGTCGCGTCGATGCCGATCGAATGGCTGCTGCTCGAAACCGATTCGCCGGATCAGCCGTTGTCCGGCCACCGCGGCCAGCGCAACGAGCCTGCGTTTCTCGTCGACGTGCGGGACTGCATCGCCGCGCTGCGCGGCGAATCGCGCGACGCGATCGCCGCGGCGACGACGGCCAACGCCGAACGTCTCTTCAGCCTGCCCGTTCGCCCAGCAGCCGCCTGATCGCGCGCGACACCATCGCGAACGCGAATGCCGCCGTCACGTGCGTCGCCGCGCCGAGGCCGCCGCCGCAGTCGAGCTTGAGCCCGGCCTCGCCCGACACCGACGGCCGCGTGCCGCAGACGCTGCCGTCGGCCTGCGGATACTTCACGTTCTCGAGCGAATAGACCGCCTGCACGCCGAAGTAGCGCTTGGGCCCGCGCGGGAAATTGAAATCCTCGCGGAGCTTCTTGCGGATCAGCGCGAGCATCGCGTCGTGCTCGGTCTTCGCGAGATCGCGCACGGCGATCAGCGTCGGATCGGTGCGTCCGCCGGCGGAGCCCGAAACGATGATCGGAATCTTGCGCCGGCGGCACCAGGCGATCATCTCGACCTTGACGCGGAACGCATCGCAGCAGTCGAGCACGAGGTCGTAGCCGCGATCGAGCAGCGCGGCGAGATTCGATGATGTCAGGAACTCCTCGATCGCGTCGATATCGATCGCCGGATTGATCGCGCGCGTGCGCGCGGCCATGACGGCGACTTTCGTCCTGCCGTACGTGCCGTCGAGCGCGTGCAACTGGCGGTTCGTGTTCGAGAGGCAGATGTCGTCGGCGTCGATCAGCGTCAGGCGCCCGACGCCGCTCCGCGCGAGCGCCTCGACCGCCCACGAGCCGACCCCGCCGATGCCGACGATGCAGACGTGCGCGCCGCCGAGGCGCGCGGCGGTGCCCGCGCCGTAAAGGCGGTCGATGCCGCGGAAACGTTCGTCCATCGGGAGCCGGGATTCGGGATTCGGGATTGGAGATTCGGGATTGTCCCGCAGATCGTGACGCCGTTTGCGATACTCAAGCATCTACGAATCCCGAATCCCGGCTCTTGCATGCGCTATCTCGTCTGCCTGATCGGCGGCGCCCTCCTCGGCGCGCTCATCGCCGTCACGATCGCGAACATCCTCGGCCAGCGCAACGCGTATCCGCGCGCGCTGATGAATGTCATGCAGCACGATCTCGGCCAGACGCGCGATCTCGTGCACGCGGCGCAGTGCGCGACCCCGGAGGCGAGCGCCGTCGCCGAGCGCCTGCGCATCGTTGCCGGCGCCGTCGAGCCCGCGCTGCTCGCCCCGGACGCGCACGACCGCGTGCTCTCGCAGTACGCGAGCGATCTGCGCGATGCGGTCGCGGCACTCGCGGCGGCGCCGGACTGTGCGGCAAGAAGCCAGGCAGTGACGCAGCTCAGTCACGCCTGCGACGCCTGCCATCGTGACTACAAATAGGATCGACGTCCGGCCGCGCGCCCCTCCCCGTCGGCTTGCGCGCAATTTCAGAACTCGCTAGTATTGAAATGGTCCCGCTTCAGCCTGGGACGCGCATGATGCGGCGCGAAATCGAGCGCCACGGTCGCAAAGCAGAAGCCGTCAAAAACTACTGCCCCGCGGAAAAAGAAGCTTCGATGCCGTTTCCGAACAAGATCGCGCAAGGGATCCTGCCGCTGGCCGTGCTGCTTGCCGGCTGTTCCGTGCCGGCGAAACCGGATACGCCGCCGCTGCGCGATGCCGCGCCGCTGGCCGGCCTGCCGTCCGGCACGAGCCGCGCCTGGCCCGATGCGGAGTGGTGGAAGCACTACGGCGACGATCAGCTCGACGCGCTCGAAGCCAAGGCGCTCGAAAGCGCGCCCACGCTCGACGTCGCGAGCGCGCGCTTCGAATCGGCGAAGAAGGCCATCGATGTCGCGCGCGCCGAGGCCGGCGTCAGCGTCGACGGCAACGTCCAGTATCAGCGCCAGCGCCTCAGCGAAAGCGGGCTCATCCCGCCGGAATTCCTCGGCTTCACGTGGTACGGCCAGGCCGACCTCGGCGTCCAGTTCCGCTACGACTTCGATTTCTGGGGCAAGCAGCGCGCCGCGATCGAAGCCGCCGTCGATGAGGCGCGCGCCGCCGAAGCCGAACAGGCCGCCGCCACGCTGATGCTGACGACCGCGATCGCCGATGCCTATTTCGGCTGGCAGGCCGACGAGGCGCGCGTCGCGCTGATGCAGGACCTGACGACGACGCTCGAGCGCAATCTCAAGATCGCGAACCTGCGCGTCGAGCACGAGGTCGATCCGCCCGACGTGCTGTATCAGGCGACGACGCGCGTCGCCGGCGCGCGCGAGCAACGCGAGGTCTATCTCGGCTCGGCACGCATCAAGCAGGCGGCGATCGCGGCGCTGCTCGGCGTGTCTCCGTCCGACGTGCCCGCGCTGGTGCCGCGGCCCCTGCCGGAAATCGACGGCGCCCTGCCGGCCGACGCCGGCACCGATCTCCTCGCGCGCCGCCCGGACATCGCGGCGAGCCGCTGGCGCGTCGAAGCCGCGCTCCGCCACGCCGACCAGGCGCGCGCGGCGTTTTATCCCGACATCAGCATCAGCGCGCTCGCCGGGCTTTCGTCGCTGGACATGGGCAAGCTCTTCACGGCCGGCAGCCGCGTCTTCGATGTCGCGCCTGCGCTGCACCTGCCGATCTTAGAAAGCGGCCGGCTCGAAGCGCGCTTCGGCGCGTCCAGGGCCGAGATCGATGCGGCCGCCGCGCAATACGACAGCGCGGTCGTCTCGGCCGCGCAGGATGTGGCGACGCAGGCGCTGCTCTCGCAGCAGATCGTCGCGCAGCGCCGCGAGCGCGCCGCGCAGGTTGCCGCCAGCCAGTCGCTGCAGGACACCGCGACGGCGCGATCGAATCGCGGCATCGGCGACGACCGCCCGGTCATCGCCGCCACTGCCGAAGTGATCCAGCAGCGGGATGCCGCGACCGCGCTGCACGCGCAGGCCTTGACGACCGACGTCGCGCTGATAAAGGCGCTCGGAGGCGGCTACCGCTTTACCGGCGTCGGCGCGGCGCGTCACGATTCCGTGTCGCAGGCTAAGGACGCGGCCAATTCCCAACCGGCAAATCCCCGATGAGCGATCAGGAACGATCCAACCCGAACGACAAGGGCGATGCCGCCGTCGGCGCGTCCGGCACCGGAAGCGGCAACGGCAAGAACGGCAAGCGGCGCATCATCCTGATCGTCATTGCGCTGGTCTTCGTCGTCGCCGGCATCGGCTGGTGGCTGCTCTACGTGTTCGTGTTCTCGCTGCGCGAGCCGACCGACGATGCGTATGTCGGCGGCAACCAGGTCAGCGTGTCCTCGCAGATCAGCGGCACCGTGACCGCCGTGCTCGCCGACGACACGCAGCTCGTCGAGGCGGGCCAGCCGCTGGTCCGGCTCGATCCGACCGATGCCGAAGTCGCGCTCGCCAAGGCGCGAAGCGCGCTCGCCGGTGCCGTGCGCCAGGTGCGCCAGCAGACCGAGCAGGCCTCGCAGTTCGACGCCGCGATCTCGAGCCGGCGCACCGACCTCGCCCAGGCACAGGCCGATCTCAAGCGCCGCGAGCCGCTGCTCGCCGACAAGGCGATCGCGCCGGAGGAAGTCGCCCACGCGCGGGAAGCCGTGCGCAACGCCGAGGACGCGCTCGATCAGGTGCTGCGCCAGAGCGCCGCCGCGCACGCGCTCGTCGACGGCATGCCGGTCGCCGAGAATCCGGTCGTCATGCAGGCGAAGGCGTCGTTTCGCGAAGCGTGGATCAACCACGAGCGCACGTCGATCGTCGCGCCGGTCGGCGGCTATGTCGCGCAGCGCGCCGTGCAGGTCGGCAGCCGGCTCCAGCCCGGCCAGCCGCTGATGACGATCATTCCGCTCGGCGATCTGTGGATCGACGCGAACTTCAAGGAAAGCCAGCTGCGCCACATCCGCATCGGGCAGCCGGTCGCCATCGG